>CAIYPH010000935.1 GCA_903928045.1 uncultured Rhodospirillales bacterium | reverse complement strand
CGGGAAACCGCCGCCGGCCTCGCCCAGGCCCGCGAGGCCGCCGCCACCGCCGGCTCCGCCCGCGCCCGCGTCGCCGCCCAGGTGCAGGCGCTCACCGAGGTTCTCGCGGTGCGCGACGGCGAGGCCTGGCCGCGCATGGTCGATCAGCTCACCGTGCCCGCCGGGTTGGAAGCCGCGCTGGGCGCCGCGCTCGGCGAGGAGCTCGACTCCGCCGCCGATGTCGGTGCCGCCCGCCACTGGCGCGCCCTCCCGCCGCTCGACCCGGTGCCCGCGCTGCCCGAGGGGGTGACGCCCCTGGCCAGCCTCGTGACGGCGCCGCCTGTGCTGGGCCGCGCCCTCTCGCAGATCGGCCTCGCCGAGGACGGCGCAGCCCTGCAGGCGCGGCTGCTGCCTGGGCAGATGCTGGTCTCCCGTGCCGGCGCCGTGTGGCGCTGGGACGGCTACACCATCAAGGCCGGCACCCCGACCGCCGCCGCCGTGCGGCTGCAACAGCGCAACCGCCTCGCCGGCCTCGCCGCCGAGCTGGAAACCAGCCGCGCTGCCGAGGCCGCCGCCATGGCCGCGCGCACCGAGGCTGAATCCCGCGAACGCGCCGTGCGTGGCGAGATGGAGGCCCGCGAGCGCGAGGCCCGCGCCGCCGCCGACGCTGCCGAAGCCGAGGCCCGTACCGAGGCCGCCAGGCTCGAGACCACCGCCAATGCCGCCGAGCAGACCGCTCGCGCCACCCGTCGCGCCGCCGAGCAGCGGCTCGACCAGGCCCGCAGCGCCGCCGCGACGCTCACCAGCCGGGCCGCCGCCGCCGCCGCCCGCCTCGCCGGCCTGCAATCCCAGGAAGCCCGCCTCACCGCCGAGCATGCGGAGGCGGCCGGCACCCTTGCCACCGCCCAATCCGCCCTCGCGGAGCTCGCCGACCCCGCCGCCGCGCGCGCCGCGATGGAACGCGCCCGCGACGTCCTCGCCGAGGCCCGCGCCCAGGAGACCTCCGCCCGCGCCACCCAGGACGGGCTCGAGCGCACCGCCGCCGGGCGCGGCCATCGCCTGCGCATCATCGCCGCCGAAAGCGCCGGCTGGCGCGAGCGCGCCGGCGACGCCGCGATCCGCGTGATCGACCTCACCGCACGGCGCGACATCGCCAGCCGCGACATCGCCGCCCTCGCCGCCCAACCCGATGCGATCGCCGCCCGCCGTGCCGCCGCCTTCGACCTGCTTGAACAGGCCGAATCCGCCCATCGCGGCGAGGCCGAGCGCCTGGTCCGCGCCGAGGCCGAGGCTGGCGAGGCCGATCGCGCCGGCCGCGCCGCCGAAGCCGCACTGGCGGCCGCCCGCGAGGCGGTACTGCGCATGGAAAGCAGCGTCACCCAGGCGAATGCCGCCTGGGGCGTGGTGGAGGAGCGCATCCTCGAACGCCTCGCCGCCGATGCCGCGCTCCCCGATGCGGCGCATGACACCGGGCCGGACGCCGAGGACAAGCTGCGCCGGCGCCACGAGAAGCTGCTGCGCGAGCGGGAGGAAATGGGCCCCGTCAACCTGCGCGCCGAGATCGAGGCCGAGGAAATCGGCGGCCACATCGAGACCATCATCCGCGAGCGCGAGGAACTCTCCACCGCCATCGCCAAGCTGCGCGGCTCGATCGGCAGCCTCAACCGCGAGGGCCGCGAGCGCCTCTCCGCAGTGTTCGAGCAAGTGGACAAGCATTTCCAACTGCTGTTCTCCCGCATGTTCGGTGGCGGCCGCGCCCATCTTTCCATGGTCGGCTCCGACGACCCGCTGCTGGCCGGCCTCGAAATCTTCGCGCAGCCGCCCGGCAAGAAACTCGCCACCCTCTCGCTGCTCTCCGGCGGCGAGCAGGCGCTGACCGCGCTCTCGCTGATCTTCGCCGTCTTCCGCTGCAACCCCGCCCCCGTCTGCGTGCTCGACGAGGTGGACGCGCCGCTGGATGACGCCAATGTCGAGCGGTTCTGCACGCTGCTCGAAGACATGGTGCGCGAAACCGGCACCCGCTTCCTCGTCGTCACCCACCACCAGCTCACCATGGCCAGAATGGACCGGCTTTACGGGGTGACGATGCAGGAGCGCGGCGTGTCGCGGCTGTTGTCGGTCGATCTTGGCGCGGCGGCGCAGATGGTGCTGACGCCGGCGGTGGCGGCGGAGTAGAAAGCAAGCGCTTCTTTTCGAAAAAAGAAGCGAAAATTTTTCTATCCGTTTAGTTCGTTGTTTCCCGAGAGAACCACGAAGCAAACGGATAAAAGTTTTTTGGTTCTTTTTTTCAAAAAAGAACCGCTTCCTTATCCCACCGCGCTTAGCCGCTCCCCTGCCACAGGCCCAACCGGGTATTCGACGATCCCGGCGATCAGGTCGATCTCCAGGCACTCCGTGCCGTCATGCGGCGGTAGTGCCAGCACGGCCCGGCCATCGGTCCAGCGCATCAACCGCTCGCCGCTCGCCTCGTAGGCGTGGAGTCCGGCGAGGCAAACGCTGCCGTCGAGCGGCAGGTCCGTGCCGGCGAAACGGATCGCACCGATCGCGACGCCGAGACGCCGGCGATCGTCGCGGCTGGCGTCGATCTCGCTGGGCACCACCGCGCGGGAGACGAATACCACCTGGCGCGTTCCGGCCCGCACCAGGGCGACGAGACGATCCGTGCCGGAGTGCTCAAGGCGCCGCCCATCGGCGTAAAGCGCGATGTCGGGGTCATCTCCCAGACCGTAGCCGAGCGACGTGGCCCACTCGGCGAGCCGTGTGCGGGCCGCGGTCAGCGCCGGGCCGCCGAGGGTGAGGGGGGCGCAGGAGCGCTCGTCCCAGCCGCGGGCGGAGAGATCAGCCAGCAGGTCCGGGTGCAGGGCCCGCTCGCCGGTCACGCCCGCGAACAACGCGCGGTTGCCGGTGTCGAGATAGCTCTCCGCGGCCAGACCTTCGGCCAGCACCAGGTCATGCGCGTCCAGCTCGACATGCCAATAGGTGATAACACCCTCCGCCGGCGCGCGGGTTATTGTCATGCCGTTGGCCAGCAGATAGGCCGGCACCAGGGCCGCGCCGGTCCACACGGCGTGATCGGGCGAGACGATGAGGTCGCGATGCGGCAGGCCGGGCCCGAAGGTACCGGCGGCGATGCGCACCGGGGCCACCTTGTCGGGCGCGGCGTGGCGCGCAAGGTCGACCCGCGTGCTACCAATCCACACGATGCGGCGCAACCGCCGGCCGCTTGCCACCGGCACCAGGTCACCAACGGCCAGCGACTCCACCGGACGCTCGCCGGCCTGCGTGAGGATGCGTGTGCCCTGCGCGAAGCAGGGCGCGGCGTCGTTGGCGAAGATGTCAGTCCCCGTTTTGGCACCATCCTGCGTCGCGGCAAAGCCGCCCGGGTGATAGCCGGTCACGGCGATATCAAGCGTGCCGGACCCGAGCATGGTGCCGACGGTGATGGTGCCGCCGGTGGTGGGGTCGACGTTGGGGGTATAGTGGATCGAGCCGGGGACGAACCCGGCATTGACCAGATCGATCCGGTTGTCGGTGGGGCCGAGACCGAAGAAATCGCTGATGGTGCCGCTGAAACTCACCGGCGACATCAGCCGCAGCTTTTCCGCCGATGTCGGTGCGGTGCCCAGATTGCCGACGCCGAAGTCGAAATTGACGAACCCGGTGTTGCCGTTGTCGAGCTGCAGGGTGGAGGACGGCGAGAGCGCGTAGACCCCGCGGCCGGATAGCACGGCGTTGATTTCGAGCGTCGCGCCAGCCTGGCTCAGCGTGCCGTTGCTGGTCAGCCCGCCCGCCAGCACGGTGCCGCCGTTGCGCAACGTGCTGTCATTGCTGTTGACGACGATGAGGCCGGCGCCCTCGACGACGCCGCCGAAGCCGAGCACCAATTCGCCGGGAAATGGATCGGAGGCGCCGAGGACCAGCTGCGAATTGGAGAGCGAGACCGTAGAGCCCTGCCAGAGATCGAGCGTTCCGCCCGTATCAACCAGCGAGCCGCCGCCGCTGATATTGAGGTAGCCAGAGGCCGCGCCTTTGATAAGGGTGGGCGTGACGGCAATGGTGCCGTTGCTGAGGTTCTGGAAGCCGCCGAGATAGACGGCGCCCGAAACCTGCGCGCTGGCACCGCTGCCGATCGACAAGGTGCCGTTCGAATCACGGCCGATCACCAAGTCGCCATTGTCGGTGAGATTGCCGCCGGGTTGCAGGTTTACCACGCCCCCGAATGTGCCGGCCGTGCCGTTGCGATTGCCGATCGCGAGGCCAAACCCGATATCCGTGATCGCCGCCGCCGAGCCGACGATGACCGAGCCGCCATTGCCCACCGTCAGCGTGCCGCTGCTGCGCTGGGCGACGATGAGCGGGCCGCCGCCGGTATCGAGCGTGGCGCCATTGCCTTGGATGGTGACGTTGCCGGTCGCCGCGGAATTGGCGCTACTGCCACCGCCGATGATCATCTTCGCGGTGTTGAACAGCTCGCCGGTGCCGAGTTGGATGATACTCGCGTTGTCGTAGATCGTGCCCATGCCGCCGCCGCCGACGGTGAGCCAGGCGAGGCCGGACGACCAAATCGTGCCGGTGCCGGTGATGGTGTTGCCGGCAACGAGGGAGGGTGTCGGCGTCACTGCGCCGAGGCCGATGTTCCACTGAGCGTTGTTGTTGAGGTAGACGGAGCCCGATGACCCGCTGGTAACGCCCAGCATGGCGAAGGAGGCCTCGGTCAGCGTCGCGCCATCCATGACGTTGACGTTGCCGTTGCCGCCGCCGGGGAAGCTGACGGTGCCGAGCGGGTTGACCGAAAGATTCCCGCCGCCGACCAACAGGCCGCCGGACATCGTCGTCGAGGGATCGCCGCCGGCGTCGGTGTAGGTGGTGTTCGGGCCGGCGATCTGCAGATTCGAGGCCGGGTTCTGGGCGCCTGATAGCAGAGAGCCGCCGATCTGGGTATAGGTCGTGGTCAAGTGGCTGGGTATCGTGCCGTAGGTCGTGGCGGTATTGGTCTGCGAGATCACGCTGGTGGACACAGTCAGCGAAGCGCTGGCGTTCTGCCCGATCACCAGATTGCCACCCGACGTCAGAGTCCCGCCGTAGATATTTCCGCTGCCCTCGACATCGAGCCCGACGAGGCCGGCGCCGTAAGTGAACGACTGCACGCCGGAAATCGCGACCACACCGGTCGGGTCGATCGAGAAATCGCTGCTCGCGCCACTATAGAGCCGCGCCGTGGTGAGGGTGCCGCCGGCGCCGATCTCGACGCGTCCATCATTGCCGGCGAAGCCGCCGCCGACGCCCTGGCCGGGAAGTGCCGAGAGCGTGAGGGGGGCGGTGACCAACAGCCGCGCGAAGGGGTCGCCGAAGACGACCGATCCGACGGTCTCCGCCGTGCTGACCGTGAGCACGTATTTGGTGAAATTGCCAGCCACCGCAGCGTCCGCCCCGGCGGCGGTGAGCGACATCTGCGCCGTCTGATATTGGCCAGGTATGCCTGCGGCCCCCGTGCCGCCGGTCCAATTGGCGGCTGACCAGTCGGTGGTGGCGCCATTCATGACGCCACCCCAGGCCGCGATAGTGCCGGTGACGGCGATGGTGGTGCCGCCATTCACCACGTTCTGGCTGTTGCCGAGGGTCACCAGCGTGTCGGAACCGGCGCTGATCAGCTTAAAATTGCCGGATGCCGCGCCGTCGACAGTGCCGGTGCCCACCACCAGTTCGGCCGCCTGGAAGCGCAGCCGCGCCACCTCGGTGGTGCCGCGGTTGATGGTCAGCACGTCCGGCCCGTAATTCGGGTCACTGCCGTAGGTGTAGGTGAGGCCGCTCGGGTTGACGCCGACGAGCTGGATGGTGTCGCCCGGGCGGAAGCCGCTGATCCGGGCAAAATCGTTCTGCAGCACCGTCGTGGTGATGGTGCCGACATTGGCGTAGGACGGCAGGACGGTGTTGGCCTCGACCTTCATCACCCCGTTGGCGTCGCCGAAATTGATCAGCTGCGCGCCTGGCAGGTTGGTCTTGTCGTCCAGCGTCGCGCCCGAGGCCCCGCCCAGCAGGTTGATGACGCCATTGATGCCGTTCATCCGGGCGTTCAGCTGATCGACCGCCGCGCCATGGCCGCCATAGACCAGCATGAAACCGTTGTTCGAGAAACGCGTCGAGCTGTTGGCATCGCCGTTGACGGTGAGGGTGCCGCCATTGTTGATCAGGGCGCCGGTGAGGCCGAAGAAGCCGCCGGCGGTGCCGAGCTGTGCGATGTTCAGCGTGGCGTGGCCACCCGGCATCACCCAAAACTGGCCATCATTGCTCACCGTGCCAGTCGCGTTGATCGACATCGACTCGCCAGTGCCGGCCTGCTGGATCTGCGCATTGCCCGTGTTCTGCGTCAGCTGCATGCTGAACGGCGTGCTGCCCGACAGGTTCAGCACGGCGTTGTTGCCGAGGGTGATGCTGGTCGAGTCGATCAGGCTGTCGGTGAGGTTGATCACCGTGCCCTGCCCGGGCGATGCGCCGTCTCCGGCGGTGACCGTATCGCCGGTAAACGCCACGTCAGTCAGGGTCAGCGTGTCGAAGGGCCCGGCGATCTGGATCGTGTTGTTGGCGCCGTTGGCCAGCGTGCCGGGCTGGCCAATCACGTCGAGCGTCACGCCATTGCCGATGGCTCCCGCGGGCATGACGACGGTATCGCCGTCCTGGGGAAAAGCTCCGCCGACCCAGTTGGCTGGATCCATGGCGTCATTGGGATCGGTATGGAGGCTTTGCTTGCCAATCCAGGTGACCGTCGCCATGGCCTACGTCCTTATAGGCAATTGGGTTGATCCGCGCGCTGTGGTCGGGCGAGACGGTGAACCATAAGGGGCGGTTCTACAGCACGCATAACCACGCGATCAGCCTGAAGCCGGCGCGGCCGGGCGGGCCGCCGGTGTGGCTGGCCGGGCAGGTTGAGGTCGCGATCAGGCGCGCGGCGCGGATCGGCGATGCCTGGCTGGTGGTGCCGGCCAGCACGCTGGCGGCGACGGTGCCGCTGATGGCGCATTACCGGGCCTGCCTCGCCGAGTTCGGCCGCACGGCGGAGGAATTTCCGATCACGCGGGAATGCTATGTCGGCACCAGCCACGCGACGGCTTGGGAGGAGTGCCGGGAGGCGCTGGAATATAAGTACGCCTCCTATGCGGCGTGGGGGATGGAGAGCCCGTCCAAGATGATGGATTTCGCGGAGTTTGCGCGGGACCGGTTCATCATTGGGGATGCGGTGTCGGTGAACGAGGAGATCGCGCGGTATCGCGAGACGCTGGGGGTGAACCACTTCATCATGCGGGTGCAGTGGCCGGGGTTGGCGCAGGAGCGGGTGTTGGGGTCGATCCGGAGGCTGGGGGGGATTTTTGCTTGAGCGGAGAGATGATGCG
>CAIYPH010000934.1 GCA_903928045.1 uncultured Rhodospirillales bacterium | reverse complement strand
GTGGGACCGGCTGCCGCGGCTGATGATATCGAGCTTCCCCGACTATGCCGCCCTCGCCCAGGCCTATGCCGCGCGCGCCGACGGGGCGGCTTCGGTGACGCCGCGGGTGCAGGCCAAGGCGGATGAAATCACCGCGGGGATCGAGGACCGCCGGGCGCAGGCGCGGGCGATCTATGAGTGGGTGAGCGCGCGCATTCGCTACGTCGCGATCTATCTCGGCTCCGGCGGCGTGGTGCCGCACACGGCCGATGAGGTGCTGGCCAACGGATATGGCGATTGTAAGGATCATACGGTGCTGTTCGAGGCGCTGTTGAAGGCGCGCGGGATCACGGCGCAGACGGTGCTGATCAATCTCGACAACGCCTATACGCTGAGCACCGCGCCAACCATCGCGCAGCTCAACCACGTGATCTCCTATCTGCCGGAGTTCGACCTTTACGCCGACACCACCACGGCGATGGCGCCGTTCGGCATGCTGCCGTTCCAGGAATACGGCAAGCCGATCGTGCTGGTCGGCGCCGCGACGGATGTGGTGCGCCGGATGCCGCTGGTGCCGCCGGGGCTGGCGGTGATTTCCTCGACGACGGACGCGCATATGCAGCTCGACGGCGCGATGTTCGGCACCACCCATGTCGAGGGCACCGGCCCGGCGGCGATCGCGCTCCGGCTGGCGGCGCGCTGGGTGCAAACGGCGGGGCACGAGGGCGCGGCGCGGCGGCAGCTGGGCTCGCTGGGGCAGGAGGGCACCGGCGCCTACTCCTTCGCCCCGCCTGACGGGTTCGAACCGCGCTACGTCGTCGATGGCCGCTTCAAGCTCGATCCGCTGCCGGAGATCCTGGAGGGCGACAGTTTCGCCCCGCCGCTCGGCTTGCTGATCTTGATCCGGCCGGGCGATTTCTACCTCGGCCCGCTCAACCGGCCGACCCTGCCGGTCAGCGAGCCGACGCCGTGTTTCTCCGGCCGGCAGACCGAGATCCTGCGCATCGAGGTGCCGGAAGGGCGCCAGCCCGTGCGCCTGCCGAAGGACCGCACGATCCGCAACAACGCCTTCACCTACACGACGAATTGGTCGGTGAAGGGCCAGGTGATCACCGTCAAGCGCGAGCTGGTGTCGGCCTTCGATGCGCCGCTGTGCAGTGGCGAGACCCGCCGCGCGGTGGCGGCGGCGATGACGGAAATCCGGCGCGATCAGCGCACCAAGATCGTGCTGTCGGACCCCTGACGCCGCTCAGGCCTGACGCCGCCGGCGGCGCAACCGCGTGGCGGCGAATGTGGCGCCGAAGACGAACAGCGAAATCGTGCCGGGCTCCGGCACCGCCCCGCTGGCCGAGGAGGCGACCCCCGAGGCGACGCCACCGAGGGCGTTGCTGAACAACTGGACGTAGTCGCCGTAGACATACCCGTAGGCGTCGTTCGGGAAGAGGTTGATGCCGACCACGCCCGTCGTGCTGATGGCGACAAGCGGGTTGTTGTCGGACCAGGAGGCGACCAGCCGGGCGCCCGGGGCCAGGCTGGTATTGTCGTGGTAGAAGGC
>CAIYPH010000933.1 GCA_903928045.1 uncultured Rhodospirillales bacterium | reverse complement strand
GTGGTAGCACCAGAACCGGCCACGGCATCCTTTGCGACACTTGCCGAACAGGCATGTAAAAATTTTGCGTGAAATTTTTTCTGGCCGATGGATGAAATTCCCACCGGCACTCGTTCCTCCAACAGAACCCGGCTGAGAGCCTTCATTGCCTCAGCTGGAAGCTGTTCAAAGGAGGTATGACATGACCAAATTCATGACCACAGCCGGCACCACGCTGGCACTCGCACTGGCTGTTGCAGCTGCCCCCGTTCATGCCCAATTGCTGGGTGGCGGATTGGGCGGCGGCCTTGGCGGCGTTGCAAGCTTTCCCGGCGGATCGATTGGCTCGATGGGCAACATTGGCGTCTCGCGCATCCCAGGAGGTGTGACGACTACTTCCGATGGCAGCGCAACTGTAACGCGCACTGTTCGCGCCCCGCGTGTTCCGCGGCAGGCAACGGCGACCAGCTCGGTTACATCCGCGGTTACAGCGCCTGAGCTGCCCAATGCTGTGGCGAAGGTTCAGGCCGTCCGCGCGCCTGCTCTTCCCAACGTTTCCTCAGGCGCGAGGGCTGTTGCTGTTCCGGCGCTGCCGCAAGTCGCGGTCGTTTCGCGAGGCGTTGTCCTGCCGCACATCGCCGATGTCGCGGTGCGCCGCGAGGCGATCATCGAAGCAGGCATTGCCCCGGTGCCGGTTTTCGAGGTGCCGAACTATGTTGATCGTCAGTATGTGACCTTGCAGGACGACCTGCGCGGCACCGGCGTGGCGGTTCACAAGCGCGGCGACCAGATCGTTCTCGATCTGCCCAGCGACGTGAATTTCGCGTTCAACAAGTATGACATCCAGCCGCGCTTTTACCGGGTGCTAAACGCTGTATCGCGCACCCTGGCGCGCTATCCGGCATCCTATGTGGACGTGAACGGCCACACTGACGCGATCGGCTCCTATTCCTACAATCAGGTTCTGTCGGAACGGCGCGCCGATTCCGTCGCCGACTACCTGACGGCCCGTGATGTCAACGGAGCCCGCCTGCATGTTGAGGGATTTGGCAAGACCGAGCCAATCGCCAGCAACGCCACCGTCGAAGGCCGTGCTGCCAACCGGCGCGTGGAAATCATCCTGACGCCCTACGCATCCTGACCCGGACCCTCCCCGTTGGGGCGTCAAGGATCCTCCCCGGCCTTAGGGCCGGGGAGGCTTTTTTGTGATGCTTACCAAATTGCGAGGCTTACCAGCGGTGACGCCAGCCATGCCTGTCCCAGTCGCGGTGATAGCGCACAGGGCCACGCCAGACCGGCCCGCCACGGTAATAATAGTGCGGCTGGTAGCGCGGATAATCGCCGTAATAGTAGGTTTCGACGTAATGGCGGCGGGGATAGTAGTAGCCGTCGTTGTAATAGACTCGCTCGTAGCGATCATCGCGGTCTGAAGCGATCGCTGCACCAACGGCGAGGCCGACAAGGCCTGCGCCAATGGCGACAGCAGCATCATCGCCGCGGTGTCCGCGATAATAGCGGTCCCGCGCCATGGCTGGGCTGGCGGCGGTCAGTGCAGTTGCGGCTAGGGCGAGCGCCAGAGCCGACTTTCCGGTGAAAACGGACATCTCAGGTCTCCTTTCGGCGACCCGGCAAGCATTGACGTGCCGGATCGCGGTAAAGGAACATCAGGCCACATTTGCACTGAACCGGCCGTTAACCTCGATTTTTGCGACGGAGCCCGTCGCGCTTTCAGCGCGTTACGCCGCTTCCTTCTTGCGTCCGGCCTTCTTGCGCTCGTTCGGATCGAGCAGGGCCTTGCGCAGGCGGATCGACTTTGGCGTCACCTCGACCATTTCATCGTCGTCGATATAGGCGATGGCCTGTTCCAGCGTCATGATCTTCGGCGGGGTGAGGCGGATCGCGTCGTCCTTGCCCGAGACGCGGAAGTTGGTGAGCTGCTTCGACTTCATCGGGTTGACCTCAAGGTCATCCGGCTTGGCGTTTTCGCCGATGATCATGCCTTCATACAGCGGAGTGCCGACGCCGACGAACAGGATGCCGCGCTCTTCCAATGGGCCGAGGGCATAGGCGTTTGCCTCACCCGCGCCGTTGGAGATCAGCACGCCGTTCTTGCGGCCTTCGATCTTGCCCTTGTGCGGGCCGTACTTCTCGAACAGCCGGTTCATGATACCCGTGCCTCGCGTGTCCGACAGGAACTCGCCGTGATAGCCAATCAGCCCGCGCGAGGGCGCGCTGAAGGTGATGCGGGTCTTGCCGCCGCCCGAGG
>CAIYPH010000932.1 GCA_903928045.1 uncultured Rhodospirillales bacterium | reverse complement strand
TGTTCGACGCGGTGGCGGGAACCCTTGCGGATAAGCTGGGCAACCCCGAATTGTGGGCATTGCCCTGGGACAGCGACAAGCTCGACTAGACATCCGATCCGGAGATACCGCGTGACCGACTCGATCCTGCTGGAAACCGCCGAACGCCTGTTCGGCGACACCATCACGCCGCAGGTGCTGGCCGCCGCCGAGCATGGCGATTTTCCGCGCGCCGCCTGGGACGCGCTGGCCGAGGCGGGGCTGCATCTCGGCCTGCTGCCGGAGGAGGCCGGTGGCTTCGGGGTGGCGCCGGCCGATGCGCTCGCCTTGCTGCGCGTCGCTGGCCGGCATGCGCTGCCGCTGCCATTGGCCGAGACCATGCTCGCCACCTGGCTGCTCGCCGCCGCCCGCATCCCGGTGCCCGAGGGGCCGCTGACCGTTACCGCCGCGCCCGGGCTCGTGTTGAGCCGCGATGGCGCGAAATGGCACCTCGCCGGCACCGCCATGGGCGTCGCCTGGGGCGGGGACGCCTCCGCTGTGGTGGTGCTGGCCGAGGTAGATGGCGCGCCGCATGTCGCGCTAGTGACAGGCGGCTACACCATCGCCGAGCACCGCAATATCGCCCGCGAGCCGCGCAATACCCTGGTGTTCGACACCGTGCCCGACGCGGTGGCGCCCTCCCCGCTGTCCGCGCTCGACCTGCGGGCCGCCGGCGCCGCCACCCGCGCCCTCATGATCGCCGGCGCGCTCGAGCGCATCACCGCGATGACCACGCAATACGCGCTCGACCGCACCCAGTTCGGCCGCCCGATCGGCCGCTTCCAGGCCGTGCAGCACAGCCTCGCCACCCTCGCCGCGCAAACCGCCGCCGCATTGGCCGCCGGCGACATCGCCGCCGAGGCGGTGGGCGATGGCGTGAACCTCCCCGCCATCGCCGCCGCCAAATCCCGCGCCGCCGAAGCCGCCGGCATCGGCGCCGCCTTGGCCCACCAGATCCACGGCGCCATCGGCTTCACCTACGAGCACAGCCTGCACTACTTCACCAAGCGCCTGCACGCCTGGCGCGACGAATACGGCGGCGAGCCCGAGTGGAACGAACGCCTCGGCCGCCACCTCGCCGCCACCGGGGCCGATGCCCTGTGGCCCACCCTGACCGCGATCTGAGGCCGCCATGTCCGCGCTCACCTTCCCCCCGCCGCCCGCCTCCCCCGAAGCCGAGGCCCGGCGCGCCGAAGTCCGCGCCTTCCTCGCCACCGAACTCGCCACCATGCCGGTCGAAACCCGCATGGAAAGCTGGACCGGCTTCGACGCCGAGTTCTCCCGCAAGCTCGGCCGCCGCGGCTGGATCGGCATGACCTTTCCCACCGAATACGGCGGCCACGGCCGCACCGCGCTCGAACGCTACGTCGTCATCGAGGAAATGCTCGCCGCTGGCGCCCCCGTCGCCGGCCACTGGATCGCCGACCGCCAGTCCGGCCCCTCCATCCTGCGCTTCGGCACCGAGGCCCAAAGGCGCCACTTCATCCCCCGCATCGTCGCCGGCGAATGCTTCTTCTGCATCGGCATGTCCGAGCCCAACTCGGGCTCCGATCTCGCCTCGGTGCGTACGCGGGCAACCAAGGTGGAGGGCGGCTGGCACGTCAACGGCACCAAACTTTGGACCAGCCAGGCCCACTACGCCCACTACATGATCCTGTTCTGCCGCACCTCCGGCACCCCGGACGACCGCCAGAACGGCACCAGCCAGTTCCTGGTCGATCTCAAGACCACCAAGGGCATCTCCATCCGCCCGGTGCACGCGCTCACCGGCGAGCACCATTTCAACGAAATCGTCTTCCAGGACGCTTTCGTGCCGGACGGCGCGCTGCTCGGCGAAGAGGGCCAGGGCTGGCACCAGGTGACCTCCGAGCTCGCCTATGAACGCTCCGGCCCGGAGCGCTTCCTCTCCTCCTTCATCCTCCTGCTCGAAACCCTGCGCGTACTCGGCGCCCACCCCTCCGAGCGCGCCGCCATCGCCATTGGGCGGCTCGGAGCCCATCTGATCACGCTGCGCCGCCTCTCCCGCTCCGTCGCCGGCATGCTGCAGGCCGGCGAGAACCCCGCAACCCAGGCCGCGTTGGTGAAAGACCTCGGCGCCCTGCTGGAACAGGAAATCCCCGACATCGCCCGCAGCCTCGTCGCCGTCGACCCGCCAGCCCCCGAGATCGCCCGCTTCACCCGAGTGCTCGACTACACCACCCTGCACGCCCCCTCCTTCTCGCTGCGCGGCGGCACCCGCGAAATTCTGCGCGGCATCATCGCCCGCGGCCTCGGGTTGCGCTGAGCGATGCCCCTCTTCACCGGCGGCTGCCTCTGCGGCGCGCTGCGCTGGGAGGCGGACGCCGCGCCCACCTTCATGGGGAATTGCTACTGCACGGATTGCCGCAAGGCCTCGGGCTCCGGCTTCGTCCCCGTCATGGGCTTCCCGGCCAAAAACCTGCGCTTCACCGGCACGCCCAGCCACTACATCTCAGCCGCCGAGGGCGGCCGCGCGGCGCGGCGCAACTTCTGCGGCACCTGCGGCGGCCTGGTGTTCGGCGGCGAAATTGGTGTTTCGGATTTCCACACCATCTATGCGGGGTCACTGGATGACGCGGCGCTATTCTCCCCGCGCATCGCCATCTTCACCCGCAGCCGGCCGGACTGGGTGCCCATCCCCCCCGGCCTCACCCTCTACGATGCGATGCCCGGATGACGACCGCTCTATTTCCTGCTAAACGACTAGGATTATCCCTCTCACCGGAGACATCGCGATGACACTGCGCATCAACGCCGAGGCCCCGAATTTCACCGCCGAAACCACCGAGGGCAAGATCAACTTCCATGAATGGATCGGCGACAGCTGGGCCATCCTGTTCAGCCATCCCAAGGATTTCACCCCGGTCTGCACCACCGAACTCGGCTACATGGCCGGCCTCAAGCCCGAGTTCGACAAGCGCAACACCAAAATCATCGGCCTCAGCGTTGACCCCGTGGCCAACCACGCCAAATGGGCCGCCGATATCGAGGAAACCCAGGGCCACGCCGTCAACTACCCGATGATCGGCGATACCGACCTCAACGTCGCCACCCTCTATGACATGCTGCCCGAAGGCGCCGGCACCACCTCCGAAGGCCGCACCGCCGCCGACAACGCCACCGTCCGCTCGGTCTTCGTCATCGGCCCGGACAAGAAAATCAAGGCCATGCTGGTCTACCCGATGTCCACCGGCCGCAATTTCGACGAAGTGCTGCGCCTGCTCGAAAGCTGCCAGCTCACCCTCAAATACACCATCGCCACCCCCGTGAACTGGCGCCCCGGCGAAGACGTCATCATTCCCCCCGCGGTCTCCAACGAGGCCGCGGCAGCCAAATACCCCAACGGCTGGAAAACCCTGAAGCCCTATCTGCGCGTCGTCGCCGAGCCGAAGGGCTGAGGCGCTGGCAAAGGAAGCAAGCAAGCGCTTCTTTTTGAAAAAAGAAGCAAAAATTTTCGCTCTTATTGTGTTGCTTGTTGATACGGTCCCA
>CAIYPH010000931.1 GCA_903928045.1 uncultured Rhodospirillales bacterium | reverse complement strand
TGGTCGGCCTGCTCCTCGATGCAGAAATAGGGTACGTTGGTGACGACAATACCGCGCGTTTTCGCGTGGGCGACGGCAATCTTGTCGGTGCCGAGGCCGAGGCGGGAGATCACGCGGCATTTCGCCATCGCGTCGATCACCTCGGCGGGCAGCGAGGTGGAGACGACGAACACCGCTTCGGCCTCCGCGACATGGGGGATGATTTCGGCCGGCGTATTGGCCTCGACCTCGATCGGCGTGATGCCGAAGCGGGCCCATTGCGCGCGCTCATAGGGGCCGGCGGGGAATAGCCGCGCATTGAGCCTGATGATGCGGCGGTTCGCCATGAAGGACCAATCCATCGAAGCCTCCCGTTTTGACGGGATCATACGGTCTTGGCGCTGTGCCGCCAGAGGTGTTGGCCGCGCAGCAGGCGCCGGGCCGGCCGGTCAAATCCCCAGGTGAGGAGGGCCGCGAGGCTGAGGGCGGCGGCTACCTCGATGGCCATCATCGCGTTCGGCACGAGTTGGGCGGCGGGGCTGGGGTGGAGCAGGGCGGGGGCGTAGCGGCTGATGGCGGTCACTGTCAGGAGGTGGCTGATGTAGAGTGGGTAGGACAACTCCCCGGCCGCCGCCGCCCAGGCGCCAAGGCAGAGCAGGCCGGTGGCTTCGAACCAGGCGAGGCCGAGAATGAGGGCGGCGAACCCGGCGCCGGCGGCGAGGCGGGTGTCGGGCGTGCCATAGTCGAGCCCGCCATGGGACCCGTGCCAGTAGCCGGCGAGCAGGGGAATGGCGGCCGCGAGGAGGTAGGCGGCGGCGCGCCAGTCCGCGCGCAGGCGGCGGAATGCGTAGCCGGCGGCCATGCCGCAGAGGAATTCGACGCCGAAGGGGTTCAGCAGGTCGGCGACGAGTGGCGGTAGGGGGGCGCCGAACCAAGTCTGGATGATGGTGCCGGCGATCCAGGCGCCGAGGATCAGCGGGCCGATGGCGGGCAACATCACCATGGCGAAGAGGAGGTAGAAGCCGATCTCGAGGCGCAGTGTCCATGCGACGGCGAGGAGGTTGGTGAACGGTTCCAACTGGCGGTGATAGGCGGGCATCAGCGCCAGCCAATCGACAACGCGGGCCGGGGTGAACCAGGGCAGGGCCGAGACCTGGAAGAACAGGATCGCCATCACCAGCCAGTAGAGCGGGTAGATGCGGCAGATGCGGCGCCAGGCGAAGCGCGCAATGCCGAGGAAGCGCCCGGCCTCACCGCCATGGGCGATCACCATCACGAAGCCGGAGAGCACGAAGAAGAACTCAACACCTGGAATACCGGGGAAGATGAAGCCGCCGTGGTAGCCGCCGTAGCCGAGGGCAGGCACCTCCTTGAAAGCGAGGGTGGCGTGGTGAAGCACCACCGCGAGGGCGGCGAGGCCGCGCAGGAGCTCGAGGCTGCGCAGCTTCATCAGAAGCCGGAGCCGGGCTGGGCGAGATATTCGGCCTCCTCTGGGGTATCGGCGCGACCCAGGGCGGCGTTGCGGTGGGGAAAGCGGCCGAAGCGGCGAATCACCGCGCGGTGGCGTTCGGCGTAGTCATAGGTGTCGGCCATGCCGGGTTCGCTTGCCATGGTCTCGAAGAGATGTACGGAAAGATCCTGATCATAAAGGTTTTCCGAGTGCTCGAAGGGGAGGTAGAGGAAGCTGCGCTCGGTGCGCGTGAGGTGGTGTGCGTGGTGCAGGCCGGCGCGCGCGACGGCACGGGCGCGAGCGTCGGAGGCGAAGGCGAGGGGGGAGCCGCGGTAGAGGTTGCGGGGGAACTGGTCGAGCAGGATGAGGAGCGCGAGCGTGCCGTGTGCCGATGCGGTCCAGTCGGCGAAGGCTCCATTGTGAGCGGCTTCGGTGGCAGGGCCGAAGCGGGTGCGAATTTCGGCGTCGAAGGCGTCGTCCTTGCGGAACCAGGCGGCACGGCGGGTGTCGCGGTCGCCCCGGAACCAGAAGGCGAGAACATCATCCGGCGTCATGGTCTGCATTGCCCAATGAG
>CAIYPH010000930.1 GCA_903928045.1 uncultured Rhodospirillales bacterium | reverse complement strand
GCGGATGACGAACTGCTCCACCTCCCGCTCCAGCGCATCCACCGCGGGATCGGCCTCCACGGCGCGCGAGGCGGCTTGGGCATCGCCCTCGAGGATGGCGGTGCAGGCGAGCGCCACCTGGCTTTCCACCATGCCGCCCATGCTGGTGATGAGGGCGGCGAGGCGTTTGAGCTCGTTTTCGTAGCTTTTGACGATGTGCTCGGTGGTTTCGGGCATCTGCGTGGTCTCCCTCAGCCGAACCGGCCGGTGATATATTCCTGGGTGCGGCGCTGCGCGGGGGCGGTGAACATCTGGGTGGCGGTGCCGACCTCGACGAGTTCGCCGAGGTAGAAAAACGCCACCTGGTCGGCGCAGCGCGCGGCCTGCTGCATGTTGTGGGTGACGATGACGATGGTGAAATCCCGCTTCAGCTCGTCGATCAGCTCCTCGATCTTGAGCGTGCTGATCGGGTCGAGCGCGCTGGTCG
The DNA here is from genome assembly GCA_903928045.1 of uncultured Rhodospirillales bacterium. The sequence continues at coordinate 13,077 of CAIYPH010000930.1, read as the reverse complement.
GCTCGTCGAACAGGATGACGTCCGGGCGCACGGCGATGGTGCGGGCGATGCAGAGGCGCTGCTGCTGGCCGCCGGAGAGGCCCATGGCGGAGGCGGTCAGCCGGTCCTTCACCTCGCCCCACAGGGCGGCGCGGGAGAGCGACCATTCGACGCGCTCATCCATCTCGGCCTTGGAGAGGCGTTCGTGGAGTTTCACCCCGAAGGCGATGTTGTCGTAGATCGACATCGGGAAGGGCGTCGGCTTCTGGAACACCATGCCGATGCGGCTGCGCAGCTGGTTGAGGTCCATGCCCGGCGCGATGATGTTCTCGCCGTCCATCAGCACCTCGCCGGTGGCGCGCTGGCCGGGGTAGAGGTCATACATGCGGTTGAGCACCCGCAGCAGGGTGGACTTGCCGCAGCCGGAGGGGCCGATCATGCCGGTCACCTGGCGATCGGGGAAATCGGCGTTGATGCCCTTCAGCGCCTTGTTGGCGCCGTAGAAGAAATCGAGGTTGCGGATCGAGATCCGCGCGGCGCCGAGGGCCGCGCCCGAGCGCGCTTCCATCGCCCCGATATTCGCCTTGTTCGCGCTTTCATTCATGGTGGTGCTCATGGGTTCGGGGCCTTCAGGCGCGGGGACGCAGGACGAAGCGGGCGAGGACGTTCAGCGCAAGCACGCCGAAGGTGATGAGGAGGGCGCCCACCCAGGCGAGTTGCACCCAGTCATCGAAGGCGGAGCCGGCATATTGGTAGATCGTCACCGGCAGGCTCGCCATGGGGCGGCCGAGGTTGAGCGACCAGTTGAGGTTGCCGAGCGAGGTGAACAGCAGCGGCGCCGTCTCGCCGGCGATGCGCGCCACCGCGAGCAGCACGCCGGTGGCGATGCCATCCCGCGCGGCGGGGTAGCAGACCATGACGATCGACTTCCATTTCGGGGCGCCGAGCGCGACCGCCGCTTCGCGCAGCGCGACCGGGATCAGCCGCAGCATGTCCTCGGTGGTGCGCACCACGATGGGGATGACGATGACGGCGAGCGCGATGCCGCCGGCGATGCCGGAGAAGCCGTCGAACGGGTTGACCAGCACCTGGTAGACGAACAGGCCGATGAGGATCGAAGGGGCGGAGAGCAGCACGTCCGAGACGAAGCGCACGGCGTTGCCGAGCCTGGTGCCGACGGCGTATTCGGAGAGATAGGTGCCGACCATGATGCCGATCGGCGTGCCGATCGCGGTGCCGATGGCGGTCTGGATCAGGCTGCCGATGATGGCGTTGAGCAGGCCGCCATGCGAGCCGGGCGGCTTGGTCGATTGGGTGAAGACGGACCAGCCGAGCCCGGCGAAACCGAGCCACAGCAGCGTTGCCAGGATGGCGGCAAGGAAGATCAGCCCGATCGCGGTCGCGCCGATGCAGAGCGCCTTGATGGTGCGGTTGGTGCGCTGGCGACGGCGGGACAGCGCATCGGCCACCGCGGCATTGCGCTTCGGCCCGGCCATCACGGTGTCGGACGGTGTGGCGCTCATGACTTGGCTCCCGCCGGGCGCAGCAGTGTGCGCGAGATCGCCAGCACGATGAAGGAGATCACGAAGAGGATGAAGCCCAGGGCGAGCAGCGAGGACAGTTTGAGGCTGCCGGCCTGGCTTTCGGGGAATTCCAGCGCGACGATGGAGGCGATGGTGTTGCCCGGCCCGAACAGCGAGGTGGAGAGACGGTTGGTGTTGCCGATCACGAAGGTGACCGCCATCGTCTCACCCAGGGCGCGGCCGAGGCCGAGCATGATGCCGCCGACCACGGAAACGCGGGTATAGGGGATGACGATCGAGCGCATCACCTCCCAGGTGGTGCAGCCGAGCCCGTAGGCGCTCTCCTTGAACACCGGCGGCACGGTCTGGAACACGTCGCGCATGGTGGCGGCGATGAAGGGCAGGATCATCACCGCGAGGATGAGCGCGGCGGTGAAAATGCCGGTGCCGAAGGGCGGGCCCTGGAACAGCCCGCCGATCAGCGGCAGATCGCCCAGCGTGTCGATCAGCACCGGCTGCACATACTGGGACATCAGCGGCACGATCATGAAGAAGCCCCACATGCCGTAGATGATGGAGGGCACGGCGGCGAGCAGCTCGATCGCGGTGCCGACCGGGCGGCGGAACCAGATCGGCGCCAGTTCGGTGAGGTAGAAGGCGATGCCGAACGCCAGCGGCACGGCCATGATGATGGCGAGAACCGAGGTGATCAGCGTGCCGTAGACCGGCACTCCGGCGCCGAACACGTTCTGCACCGGGTCCCAGTCCGCCTCGGTGAGGAAACGCAGGCCGAAGGCGCGGAAGCTCGGCCAGCCGCCGATGAACAGCGAGAGGATGATGGCGCCGAGCAGCAGCAGCACGAATACGCCGGAAGCCTTCGCGGCGGCGGCGAAGATCGCGTCACCGGTCGATCCGCTCTTGCCGGATGCGGATTTGAACGGCTTGGGGGATGCTACGCTTTGGGACACCGGCAGGTTCCGTTCTCAGACTCGCGGGGGAGCGCCAACAGTGAACCGGCCCTTCCCGCACGGGAAGGGCCGGCCAGATCGGTGTCAGTTCTTGATGTCGCTCTTCCAGGAAGCGCGCACCGCATCCTGCACGCCCTTGGGCAGCGGGATGTATTCGAGGCCGGAGGCGATCGCCGACCCGTTGGTGTAGGCCCAGTCGAAGAACTTGATGACGCTCTGGCTGCGCGCGGCGTCCTTCGGGTCCTGCGGCAGCAGGATGAAGGTCGCCGAGACGATCGGCCAGCTGGTGGGGCCGGCGGTGTCGATCAGGTTGACCGCGTAGTTCTTCGCGCCCTTCCAATCGCCGCTTTCGGCGGCCGAGGAGAAGGCCGCGAGCGTGGGAGCGACGAAGGCGCCGGACTTGTTGCGCAGCTGGGTGGTGGTCAGCTTGTTCTGGGTCGCATAGGCGTTTTCGACATAGCCGATCGCGCCGCGCACCTGCTTAACCGTGGCGGCCACGCCGTCATTGCCCTTCGCGCCGTTGCCGGCGGGCCACTTGACGGAGGTGGCGGCACCGACCTTGTCCTTCCAATCCGGGCTCACGGTGGCGAGGTAGGTGGTGAACACGTAGGTCGTGCCCGAGCCGTCGGCGCGGTAGACCGGGGCGATGGCGAGGTTCGGCAGCGCCACGCCGGCGTTGATCTCGGCAATCCGCGGGTCGTTCCACTTGGTCACCTTGCCGGCGTAGATATCGGCCAGCACCGGCCCGGTGAGCTTCACCGCATTGGCCTCGATGCCCGGCAGGTTCACGATCGGCACCACGGCACCCATCACGGTGGGGAACTGCAGCAGCTTGTTCTCGGTGAGCTTCGGCCCGTCAACCGGGGCGTCGGACGCGCCGAAATCCACCGTGCGGTTCATGATCTGGTTCTGCCCACCGCCAGAGCCGATGGCCTGGTAGTTCAGCTCGATGCCAAGGGCGGCCTTCGCGGCCTCGCCCCACTTGGCATAGACGGGAGCGGGAAAGGTGGCGCCGGCGCCAGTGATCTGCTGCGCGGCAACCGGCCCGGCCACGAGCATCGTGGCGAGCGCCAGGGTCAAGGTCTTCATCATCCCTCCTTGGGATTTGTCTATACGCCGCGACTCCTGATCCGGTCGCGACGCCGGACTCCTACGCCCCAACCGCAACGCATTGATGACAGTTGGATGACAGATCGATGACAGTCCTCAGGGCCGCACGCCCGGCGTCTCCATCGGCAGCCCGGCGCCACGCACGGCGAGCCAGGCTTCGAGTTCCAGCATCTCCGGCGCGTCCGCCGCGAAAGGCTCGGCGCGCACCCCGGTGAGGCAGGCGCGGATGCGCCGCGCGAGCGAGCCGATGGTCTGCCATTCCAGCCGGTATTCCGGGTAGGCGTTGGCATGGCCCTCCGGGATGACGGCGCCGCCCAGCCGCGCGCCCGCCCGCGCCTCATGGCATTGCGCGCAGGAGAGGTTGAGCTGGCCCATGCGGGTGCGGAACAGCGCCTCGCCGCGGGCGATCACGCCGGCCATCGGTCCGTCGGTCGCGATGCGCTGCGGCATTCCGCGCGATTCGACCCCGATGGCGGCGGCCAGCGCCAGCATCTCCGCCCCCTCGCGCGCCAGCGGCGGGGCAGATTGGTTGACGGTGCGGCAGAGATTGATCCGCCCGGCAAGATCGCGCACCACTCCGCTCGCCGGGTCGGCGGCGGGATAGCGTGCGGCCACGCCGCGCATTCCCGCGATATCGCCATGGCAACCGGCGCAGGACTTGCCGCCAGGCGGCGGCGCCTGCCAGGCGGCGCGGCCCTGCTCCACCCAGAGAAAGCCGGGGTTGGCGGTGTCGTCATCCTGCATGGCGCGCACCTGCGGCCCGGCGTCCTGATAGCCCGAGCGCGGCTGCGCCGTGGCGGGGCCGGCGAACAGGAGCAGCGCGAGCAGCGCCGCCGCCCTCATGTCCCCCGTCTCATGTCACCGCAATCTCAATGCTTTCGAACTGGCTGGCCCCGAGATCATCCGTCCAGCTCATCACGATCACGCCGCTCTCCACCGCGCGGACGGAGAAGGTGAGGAAGGGGTTGGCGGCGATGGCGGGGAAGAACTCCGCGCGAAACACTTCCTCGCCGCCATAGGTGCAGACGAAGCGGTTGATGATCTCGCGCGGGATCGGCTTGCCCACCTCGTCGCGGCGTTGGCCGCTTTCCATGGGGTGGGCGATGAGGATGCGGATATCGAACACCTCGCCGCGGCGGACGGTCTTGGGGGCATTGATGAGGGGGCGCGCCATGGCTCAGATCTCGTCGATGCAAGCGGCGAGGGTGACCAGCAACTCGATGCTGTCGGTCCAGAATGTGCCATCCGCGCAGGCGGCCACCGCGATCACGGTCTGCGAGGTGGCGAGCCGGATGCGGGTGGAAAACCCCGGCCGGCCGCTGCGCTGGCCGAAGAAGGCATTGATCACGTTGGGATTCTGGTTGCCCTCGGCGAAGACATGGATGGAGCGGATGCGCTCGGCCTCGGGCACCGCGTCCGGCACCGAGACCGTCATCGCCACCGCGTTGCCGTTCTCCACCAGCAGCGGGATATCGAGCTTGATGCGCCCCTGCCGCAGCTTGGCGCCGCCGGTCAGCGCCTGAATCGCGGCGGCCACCTCGGGCTTGGTCGCCCCCGCCCGGGCGGGGGGCAGGGCCAGCAGCGCGGCCCCCGCAAGCAGCATCCGGCGGCGCATCACTCCTCCTTCAACGTGGCGAGAAACGCCACGACATCCTCGATCGCCTGGTCGGACAGGATCGGATTGTCACGGAACGCCCGGCCCGGCCGCAGCGCGCCGCCGGCACGGCGGTAGGAGGGCATGATGCTGTCAGGATTGGATGCCGCCGGATCCACCAGCCGCATGCGGATCTCGCCCGCCGTGAGACGCGTGCCGACGCCCGTGAGGTCGGGCGCGATGGTGCCGTGCAGATGGCGGTCCGGGAAAGGCCCGGCATGGCAGAGCACGCAGAGCCCGATTTGCCGCGTGGTGACGATCGTCCGGCCACGCCCGGCGTCGCCCGGCGCGCTCGTGAGCGGCACGTCCAGAGACTGCGCGGCAGCGGCCGGGGAAAGCGCAAGCGCCAGCATCAGGCTAGCCGAAAGCTTCCGTGGTGATCGTCCTGAACCAGGACTCCGCATAGCGGGCTTCCTCCGCGCGGGTTTCGGGCGGCGCGTCGAGCGGGCTGGTGCCGCCGGCGCCCTCGATATCCGTCAGCACACCGTTGGCCGGCCGGTACACGCCGGCGACCGAGATACCATAATCCGGCGCCACGATGGAGTAGCAGGTGTTGATCAGCCGCGGCTCGCTCGGCGCCCGCCCGGCCAGCAGATCGGCCACGGCCTGGGCGCACACCTTGGCCTGGGCGTTGGCGGCGAAGGCCGATTTCGGCATGCCGCCGGCAATCGCCGCATCGCCGATCACGTGGATGCCAGGCTGCAGGCGCGACTCGAAAGTCACCGGGTCGATCGGGCACCAGCCGGTGCGGTCCGCCACACCCGACACCACCGCGATGGCGCCGGCCCGCTGCGGCGGGATGATATTGGCGAGATCCGCCTTGTAGCTGGCGAACTCGGTCTTCACCGTGCCGGCAGTGGCGTCCACCTCGGTCACCTTGCCACCGCCGGACAGGCCGACCCATTCGAGATTGGGGTAGAGCGATTTCCACGCGGCCTGGAACAGGCGCTGCTTGGAGAATGCGTCCTTCGCATCGAGCACGATCAGCTTGGCGCGCGGATTATGGGTCTTGAGGTAGTGGGCGATCAGGCTGGCCCGCTCATAGGGGCCGGGCGGGCAGCGATAGGGGTTGGCGGGCACCGACATCACCATGGTGCCGCCATCGGGCAGCGCCGCGAGCCGGTCCCGCAGCAGCAGGGTCTGCGGCCCGGCCTTCCATGCGTGCGGCATGATGTTGGCCGCGACGTCGGAATACCCCACGATGTCTTTGAAGCGCAGCTCGATGCCCGGCGATAGAATGAGACGATCGTAGGAGAGGTTCGTTCCGTCGGCCAACAACACGCGGCGGGCCGCCGTATCGATCCCAGTCGCTGGCTGGGCGACGACGCGAATGCCGGTGGCGGCCAACCCTGCATAGGTGAATTCCTGCGCCGCCATATCCCGCATCCCGGCAATCACCGCGTTGCTGAAGGGGCAGGCGTGGTAGCTGGCGGAACGCTCCACGAGCGTGACCTCCACCCAAGGCGCCACAAGGCGCAGCGCGCGCGCCGCCGAGGCGCCACCGAAGCCGCCGCCGATCACCACCACCCGCGCCGCACCCTGGGCGTGGGCGGCGACCGGCAGCGCGAGAGCGGCGGCGAGCAGGCTGCGTCGCGTCGTCTTCATGACGGGTTGGCCCAGAACGCCGCGATGGCGGTGATCTCGGCGTCGGTGAAGCCCTTCATCAGCCGATCCATCAGGGTTGCCTTGCGGGTGCCGTCACGAAATGCCCGCATCGCCCCCGCCAGATCGCTGGCAGGGCGGCCGGCGATGGGCGGAATTCCGCCCGCCGCCGCGCCGTGGCAGCCCGAGCACGAACTTGCGCCGGGAGGCGGCCCCGCCGCGATAAGCAGCGGGGCGGCGAACAGGAGAAGAGCGGCGGCGCCCCTCATGCCTTCTTGAGGTCGTGATGCTTCAGCGGCAGCGAGCGCACGCGCTTGCCGGTGGCGGCGAAGATCGCGTTCAGCACCGCCGGCGCCGCCACCGCGATGGTCGGCTCGCCGACGCCGCCCCAGAAGCCGCCGGAGGCCACGATCACCGTCTCCACCTTCGGCATGTCGGCCATCCGCGCCACTTCGTAGCTGTCGAAGTTGGACTGCACGACGCGCCCGTTCTCGATGGTGTTTTCGCTGTAGAGCGTCGCCGACAACCCATACCCGAAGGAACCCTCCACCTGCGCGGCGATCTGGTCGGGGTTGACCGCGATGCCGCAATCGGTGGCGGCGACGATGCGGTGGATCTTCAGCTCGCCCTTGGCCGAAACCGAGACCTCGGCAACGGAGGCAGTATAGCTGCCGAAGCCGGTGTACTGGCAGATGCCGCGGAAGACGCCCTTGGGCAGCGGCTTGTCGTAGCCGGCCTTGGCGCAGGCGGCGTTCAGCACCGCGAGCTGCTTGGGGTTCTTGGCCAGCAGCTGGCGGCGGAAGGCCAGCGGGTCCTTCCCGGCGGCGTGGGCCAGCTCATCGATGAAGCACTCAAGATAGACCGCGTTCTGGTTGACGTTCACCCCGCGCCAGAAGCCGACCGGCACATGCGTGTTGCGCATGGCGTGATCGACCAGCAGGTTCGGGATCGCCAGATAGCCGAATTCGCTGGGGATCAGCCCCTGGAACTGCACGGGGTCGACGCCGTTTTCCATGCGCGAGGGCAGCAGATAGGCCAGGATCGACTGGCCGGAGATGCGCATGTGCAGCCCGGTCACGTTGCCCTGCGCATCAAGCCCGGCGGACATCTTCGCCTGGGTGATCGGGCGGTAGTAGCCGTGCTCCATGTCCTCTTCGCGCGACCAGATCAGCTTGATCGGCTTGCCCGGAACCTGCTTGGCGATCAGCACGGCCTGGCGGACATAGTCCTGCTGGCCGCGCCGGCCGAACCCGCCGCCGAGATGGTGCTTGTGCACCTTCACCTGCGAGAGCTTCACCCCGCCCGCCTCGGCGGCCGCGGCCAGCGAGGCGTCGCCGTTCTGCGAGCCGACCCAGATTTCCACGCCGTCGTCGCTCACCTTCGCCGTGCAGTTCTGCGGCTCGAGCGTGGCGTGGTTGAGGAAGGGGGTGGCGTAGACCGCCTCGACCTTCTTCGCCGCGCCGGCAATGGCGCCCGCCGCATCACCGTATTTATGGCCAACGCCGGCCTGCGGAGCGTCGAGCCCTTCCTTGATGAAGGCGGCGATGCTGGCCGATGAGACCTTGGCATTCGGCCCCTCGTCCCACTCGATCGGCATGGCCGCGAGCGCCGTCTTGGCCTGGTACCACTTGTCGGCGACCACGGCGACCGAGACATCATCCACCTTCAGCACGTGGCGCACGCCGGGCATCGACTTGATCTTGTCCGGGTTGAAGCTCTTGAGCTTGCCGCCGAACACCGGGCACTGCGCGATGGCGGCGTTCAGCATGTCCGGCAGCTTCACGTCGATCGCGTAGACCAGCTTGCCCGACAGCTTCTCGACGGTATCGAGCCGCTTCACGCCCTTGCCGGCGATCTTCCACTCCGCCTGCGGCTTCAGCGCCGGATCGGCCGGCACTGGCAGCTTCGATGCCGCCTCGGCGACCTCGCCATAGCGCAGGCGGCGGCCGGACGGCTTATGAGTGACCACGCTGTCCGCGCTGGTGCACTCCGCCACCGGCACGTTCCACTTGGCCGCGGCGGCGGCGATCAGCATCGCCTTGGCGGCCGCGCCACCCTTCTGCACATAGGGCACCGAGGTGCGGATGCCACGGCTGCCGCCGGTCGACATATCGCCCCAGGCGCGGTTCTTGGCGAAATTGATCTCGGGGGCGATATACTCGGTCTTCACCTTGGACCACTTGCAATCCAGCTCCTCGGCGACGAGCTGCGCGAGGCCGGTGAGCGTGCCCTGCCCCATTTCGGAGCGAGCGATGCGGATCACCACGGTGTCATCGGGGTGAATCACCGCCCAGATGCCGACCTCAACGCCGGCGGCAGCGGCATCGGCCGGAAAGGACCAGCCGAGCGACATGCCGCCGGCGGTGGCGGATGCGGTGGCGAGGAAGGCGCGGCGGCCCAGATTTTCGATCTTGCCCATGATGCGTGCCCCCTCAGGCCTTGGCGCCGCGCGCGGCGGCATGAATGGCGGCGCGGATGCGCGGGTAGGTGCCGCAGCGGCAGATATTGGTGATGGCTTCGTCGATATCGGCGTCGGTGGGGTTGGGCTTGGCCTTCAGCAAAGCGGCGGCGGCCATGATCTGGCCGGACTGGCAGTAGCCGCATTGCGGCACTTCATGATCGAGCCAGGCTTTCTGGATGCGATGGCTGAGCCCATCCGGCGACAGCGCCTCGATGGTGGTGACCTTGGCCTTGCCGAGCGTGCCGACCTGGATCTGGCAGGAGCGCATCACCGCGCCATCGACATGCACCGAACAGGCGCCGCACTGCGCCACGCCGCAGCCATACTTGGTGCCGGTCAGTCCGAGCCACTCGCGCAGCACCCACAGCAAAGGGGTCTCCGGATCGGCGTCCACCTGGTGTGAACGGCCGTTGATATTGAGCGTTATCATTGAGTTTGGTTCCCCTGGGTCGCGTAGGCGTCATTGGCCTAGAGATTTGCGCGTGACGATGATGCACAAGCGCGGTGGCGACAAGATTTTCCTCCGTCCAGCCGGCCAAACATCCATGCGGCCCACGCGGGCGAGCAATCGGGTGAAGGCCGAGAATAAACCGCCGCGCTCGCGCGTCAGCCCGTCTTCCAGACCAAGCTTACCGCTCCCGCCGCAGCGCGGCCACCTCGATCGCCAGCCGGTTGATGTCCTGACGCATCACCGTCAGTTCCTGCCGCAGCTCAAGCGAGAAATAGGCGCGCAACCGCCGCGCAATGCGCACCGCCAGGCCACCAGGGCGCGGCGGCACGGGAATGCGCAGCCGCAACGCCTCGATTTCCGCCCGCAGCTTGGCCACCTCAGCCTCGGCCGCCCCATTCCCGCTACCAACCATCGTAAAGGCATCAAACACGTTGGGCGGGGTGCCGAAATGCCGCGACAACCCGTCCCACCGCTCTTCGGCCACATAAAACCGGTTCAACCCGTCGAACCACGCCTCCCGATACCCCGCCTCCCGCAGCAGCGGGCCGCAATCGGCCGCGGGGTCCGCCTTGCCCTGCAGAATCGTGACCTCGATCACGATCACCCACGGCCGGAAGGTCTTGAAATCGCCCCCGCCAAGCACCGCCTTCTCCGCCCCCTCGACGTCGATCTTGAGGAAATGGATCGGCTCACGGACATGCTCGCGGCAAATTGCCGCCAGCGTCGACACGGTGACGCTGCGCTCGGTGATCCCCCGCCCATCCGCCCGATGCCGGGCCGCCACCGCGGCATCCAGCGTCGACAGCCCGGCATCGGAGCAGTCATAGAACGTCATCGTGCCCGGCCGCTCGGCCAAGGCGATGTTGAGGTTGATGTCGCTCGGCCGATCCGCCTCCAGCATGGCGAATTCCGGCGCCCGCGGTTCCACGTTGATGCCCCGCCACCCCCGCTCATAGAACGCACGCGTCACCGAATGGAACCGTGGCTCGGCGGCCCCGACATCGATCCAGAACCCCGGCCCCTCCGCGCCCAAGGCGCGCCACAGCATCACATCCTCGAAATTCTGCGCGTAGGACGTAATGCCCATGCAACCAACCCCTCCAAACCCCGTTCCCGGCAGCCCCCGATGGACGCGCCGATCCGCCTCGTCTACACCCAAGGGCCACTGATTGTAATTCCCTGGAGCCCCCAGACCCTCATGCGCAAAGCCCTCATCACCGGCATCACCGGGCAGGATGGCGCCTATCTCGCCCAGCTCCTGTTGCGCGAAGGCTATGAGGTCTACGGCCTGCTCCGCCGCTCCGCCTCCGCCGAGGTCATCGGCGAGCGCCTGCGCTGGATCGGCGTGATCGACGACATCAGGCTGATCGACGGCGACCTGTCCGATCTCTCCTCGGTCCTACGCATCGTGGCCGAGGTGAAGCCCGACGAGGTCTACAATCTCGCCGCCCAAAGCTTTGTGCACGCCAGTTGGCAGCAGCCGCTGCTCACCGGCAACATCACCGGCATCGGCGCGGTCAACGTGCTGGAAGCCGTCCGCCTCGCCCATCCCGCCGCCCGCTTCTACCAGGCCTCCTCCTCCGAGATGTTCGGCAAGATCCAGGCGCAGCTGCAGAACGAGACCACCCCCTTCTACCCCCGCAGCCCCTACGCCGCCGCCAAGCTCTACGCCCATTGGATGACCGTGAACTACCGCGAGAGCTTCGGCCTGCACTGCTCCTCCGGCATCCTCTTCAACCACGAAAGCCCGCTCCGCGGCATCGAGTTCGTCACCCGCAAAGTCACCGACGGGGTGGCCCGCATCAAGCTCGGCCTCGCCAATGAGCTCAAGCTCGGCAATCTCGACGCCACGCGCGACTGGGGCCATGCGCGGGATTACGTGCGCGCGATGTGGCTGATGCTGCAACAGGACACGCCCGACGACTACGTGGTCGCCACCGGCCGCACCACCTCCATCCGTGACCTCTGCGCCATGGCCTTCGGCTATGCCGGGCTCGACTGGCAGGACTTCGTGCGCACCAGCGCGGACCTGCTGCGCCCCGCCGAGGTCGACGTGCTGCACGGCGATGCCACCAAGGCCCGCGTTACCCTCGGCTGGGCGCCAACCTGCACGCTGGAGGACATGGTGGCCGAGATGGTCGAAGCCGACCTCGCCCGCCATCGCTCCCGTCTCGCCACCCGCCCGCCCACGGAAGCCTCCCTCGCCGGGCGCTGAAGTGGCACTTCAGCGCATCCTGCTGACCGGCGCCTCCGGCTTCGTCGCCGGCCACCTGATCCCCCGCCTCCGCGCCGACTTCCCGGCGGCGGAGCTGATCCTGTGCGGCGAAGCCCATATCCCGCTCGACATCACCGACACCGCCGCCGTGCGCAACCTGCTGCGCGAAACCCACCCCGACGCCTGCATCCACCTCGCCGCCATCTCGGCGATAAGCGACGCCCGCGGCAATCCAACGCGGGCCTGGCAGGTCAACGTCCTCGGCACCCTCGCCCTCGCCGAGGCAATCCGCGAGCATGCACCCGCCTGCACGCTGCTCTTCGCCTCCTCCGCCGACATCTACGGCCGCTCCTTCACCGCCGGCCGGCCGCTCGACGAAACCGCCGCCGCGGCGCCCCTGAACACCTACGCCGCCACCAAAGCCGCCGCCGACCTCGCCCTCGGCGCCATGGCCGCCGACGGGCTGCGCGTCATCCGCCTGCGCCCCTTCAACCACACCGGTGCCGGACAAACCGCCGCCTTCGTCATCCCGGCCTTCGCCGCCCAGGTCGCCGCCATCGCCGCCGGCCGGCAGGAACCAGTGCTCAAGGTCGGCAATCTCGACGCCTGCCGCGATTTTCTCGACGTGCGGGACGTCTGCGCCGCCTACGCCGCCTGCCTCGCTTGCGCCGCCACCATCGCGCCCGGCACCATCCTCAACATCGCCTCCGGCACCCCTCGCCGCATCGGTGACGTGCTGGCGGACTTGCTGGCCATCGCCGGCGTCACCGCGGAGATCGTGATCGACCCCGACCGGCTCCGCCCCTCCGACATCCCCCTCGCCGCCGGCAACGCCGCCGCGGCCCGCACCGCCCTCGGCTGGGCACCCACCATCCCCTGGCAGACCACGCTGACCGACGTGCTGGCCGATTGGCGCTCGCGCTAGCGCCTGGCGCGATTCATAGTCTGGCGCGGCAGGAAGGGTGTTCTTTTTGTGAACAAAAAGAACCAAAAAAACTTTCTGTTCCATTCATGCCGTTGGCGTACTCCCCGCGGATAGGTGGGAGCGGTACGCGCCAAAGGGATAAAAGTTTTTTGCTTCTTTTTTTCAAAAAAGAAGCGCTTGCTTCACGTC
>CAIYPH010000929.1 GCA_903928045.1 uncultured Rhodospirillales bacterium | reverse complement strand
GCGCGCATACGCTGGGCGCCATCGAGCTCTCCAATCCCGGCAAGCCACCGCCCAAACGCCACTTTGTCCATACCTGAGATGTTCCCCTGACGCCGGGGAGTAGAATCGCAGATCTCAACAGATGACGCAATAAGAGCGAAAAGTTTTTTTGGTTCTTTTTGTTCACAAAAAGAACACCCTTCCCCTCCCCTTGCGCCCCTCCCAGGAAATCCGGATATACTCCGCGCATGTCGATCTCCCTCGCCCCGCCGCCGCCCGATGGCGCCACCCCCGCGATGACGCAATGGTTCGCCGCCAAGGCGCTGCACCCGGAGGCGCTGCTGTTTTTCCGCATGGGCGATTTCTACGAGATGTTCTTCGCCGATGCCGAGGCGGCCGCCGCCGCGCTCGACATCTCGCTGACCCATCGCGGCACCCATGGCGGCCTGCCGATCCCGATGTGCGGCGTGCCGGTGCATGCCGCCGAGGCCTATCTCTCCCGGCTGATCCGCCGCGGCTTCCGCGTCGCCGTCGGCGAGCAGATGGAGGACCCCAAGGCGCGCACCGGCAAGGCGCCGATCCGCCGCGAGGTGGTGCGCCTGATCACCCCGGGCACGCTGACCGAGGATGCGCTGCTCGATGCCTCGCGCCCCAATCTGCTGCTGGCGCTGGCCCGGCGCGAGGCGGTGATCGGTGCGGCCTGGCTCGAAATCTCCACCGGGCTGTTCGAGACCCAGGCGCTGGCGCCATCCGCTTTGCCGGCACTGCTGGGGCGGCTCGATCCCGCGGAAATCCTGGCGCCCGAGGAGATCGTGCTGGGCGATTTTACCGCCCGCCGCACTCCGACCGCACCGCCGCCGGCCTTTCCGCGCCGGCTGCTGGAGCAGCATTTCGCCGTCACCAGCATCGAGGCGTTCGGCAGTTTTTCGGAGGCCGAGACCGAGGCGGCGGCCGTGGCGCTCGACTATGTGCGCGCCACCCAGGCCGGCAAGATGCCCCGCCTCTCGGCGCCGAGCCCGCTTGGCGATGCCGGGCGGATGGAGATGGACGCGGCGACGCGACAGAGCCTTGAGATCATCCGGGCGCGCGACGGCTCAAGCAGCCATACCCTGCTCTCCGCGGTGCAGCGCACCCTCTCGGCGTCCGGCGCGCGGCTGCTGGCGGAGCATCTCGCGGCGCCGCTGGCTGACCCCGCCGCCATTGCCGCGCGGCAGGATGCCTGGTCCTGGCTGCTGGCCAATCCCGGCGATGCCGGGGCCATTCGCGCCGCCCTGCGTGGCGCGCCCGATATCGCCCGTGCACTCGCCCGGCTCTCGCTCGGCCGCGGCGGCCCGCGCGATCTCGCCGCCATCCGCGACGGCATGGCGGCCGCCACCGAGGCTGCCACCCGTCTTGCCGGCCCGCTGCCGAATCTGCTGGCGGATATTCGCGACCGCCTCGCCGTGCCGCCCGCCCTGCATGGGCTGCTGGCCGCTTCACTCGCCGATCCCGCGCCGGTGCGCCTCGATCCATCGGCCGGGGGGGCGGCGATTGCGGCCGGGTTCGATGGGGAGCTCGATGCCGAGCGGGCGCTGCGCGACGACAGCCGCCGGGTGATCGCGGCGATGCAGCTCGATTTCGCCCAGCGCTACGGGGTGGCCAGCCTCAAGATCAAGCACCACGCGCAGCTCGGCTATGTCATCGAGGCGCCGGCGCAGTTCGTCGAGAAGCTGCGCGAGCACCCCGATCTCACGTTGCGCCAGGGCATGGCCAACGGCGCCCGCTTCACCCAGCCCGACCTCTCCGACCTCGATCGCCGGATCAGCGAAGCGGGCGAGCGGGCGGCGGCGCGGGAGCGTGTGGTGTTCGCCCATCTGCTCGGCGAGACCCTGGCGCAGGCCGATCCGCTCGCCGCCGCCGCCTCGGCGCTGGCCGCGCTCGATGTCGCGCAATCCGCCGCGCGGCTGGCCGAGCCTGGCACCTGGTGCCGCCCGGAGATCACTGACGGCGCCGAATTCAGGATCGAGCTTGGCCGCCACCCCGTGGTGGAGGCGGCGATCGCCGGGCAGAGCCCCTTCGTGCCCAATGACTGCGATCTGTCGCCCGATCGGCGCGTGCTGCTGCTGACCGGGCCGAACATGGCGGGTAAATCCACTTTCCTGCGGCAGAACGCTCTGATCGCTATCCTCGCCCAGGCCGGCCAGCCGGTGCCGGCGCGGGCGGCGCGGATTGGGGTGGTGGACCGGCTGTTCTCCCGCGTCGGCGCGTCGGACGATCTCGCGCGCGGGCGCTCCACCTTCATGGTGGAGATGACGGAGACGGCGGCGATCCTGCATCAGGCCGGGCCGAAATCCCTTGTCGTGGTGGACGAGATCGGCCGCGGCACGGCGACGCTGGATGGGCTCGCCATCGCCTGGGCGGTGCTGGAGGCGCTGCATAACGCAACGCGCTGCCGGGTGATTTTCGCGACGCATTTCCATGAGCTGGCTGAACTCACAGGGGAATTGCCGCGGCTAAAACCGCACATGATGCGGGTGAAGGAGTGGAAGCAGGACGTGGTGTTTCTGCATGAGGTCGCCGAGGGGTCGGGCGGGCGCTCCTGGGGCGTGCATGTCGCGCGGCTCGCGGGCGTGCCGGCCCCGGTGGTGCGCCGCGCCGGCGGGTTGCTCGCCGATCTCGAGAAGCGGCATGGCCGGCTCACCGAAGCTGCCGCCTTGCCGCTGTTCGCCGCGGCGCGGGAGACCACGCCCGAGCCGCCGCCTGCGGACCCGGTGCATGAGGCCCTGGCGGCCGTCGATCCCGATGCGTTGACCCCGCGCGAGGCGCTCGACGCACTTTATCGCCTGCGCGGGCTCCTCGGAGGTCAGCGGGACTCAGCGTAGCGTCCGGCGATCAGCCGCCGCGTGCCTTGTGCTCCTCATGTCCGCCTTGCGGCGGGGGCGGCGGCGCGGCCCGGGCTTGTGGCGCGGGGGCGCTCTGGTGCTGCTGCGGGGCCGGTGCCGCCTGATGCTGCGGTTGCGGCGCTGGCGTGGCGTGGGCCTGAGGAGCGGGCGCCGCGCGCACCTGTGGGGCCTGATGCTGCGGCTGTTGCGGTTGTTGCGGC
>CAIYPH010000928.1 GCA_903928045.1 uncultured Rhodospirillales bacterium | reverse complement strand
GCGGCGGCGCAGGAACCAGGCGAGCGGCAGCATCGTCGACACGCAGAAAATGCCGATCGCGATATGCGTCGTCCGCCAGCCGATGGTGGCGATGAAATGCTGCACCACCGGCGGCCACACGGTCCCGGCGAGATAATTGCCCGAGGCGCACACCGCCACCGCCACGCCGCGCCGCTTGTTGAACCAGAAGGAGATGTCCGCCATCAGCGGCCCGAAGGTCGAGGAGGAACCGAGAAAGGCGATCAGCACCCCATGCGCCAGCATGAACTGCCAGATGCTGGCACTGAGACCGGCCAGGATATAGCCGGCCGCCAGGAACACCGCCCCGCCGGCGATGGTGACCGCCACCCCCCTGCGGTCCGCCAGCCGCCCCATCACCACGCCGCCCATCGCATAGCCGGTCATCAGCAGCGTGTAGGGCAGGGAGGCGATCCCGCGATCGACACCGAATTCCGCCTGCACCGCCGGCAGCGCCACCACCACCGACCACATGCCGATGCCGCCGATCGTACAGATGGCCAGCGCGATCCCCAGCCGCGTCCACGCAAAGCCGGAATCGATCAGGGCAGTCTCGCCGGCGCTGGTCACGTTTCTTGTCTTCCCCCGAGTCAGGAGCCACCCCTAGCATGATCGTTCGCGGCCGTCAGGCCATGCTCCGGCAAAGCTTCCTTAAGCCTTGCCGCCTAGGCTCCCCCGCCGAAGCGATGGAGATACGGATGCGCGCGAGCCGACTGATCAACCGGAACGTCAACGCCCAGCGGGGCCGCACCAGCATGCGGCTCGAGCCCGAGCTATGGGAGGCGCTGGAGGAAATCTGCGCCCGTGAAAGCCTGTCGATGGCCGAAGTGATCCGCCAGATCGAAAGCCTCGGCCATCCCGGCGGGCGCACCAGCGCGGTCCGCGTGCATCTGCTCGCCTATTACCGCCGCGCCGCCGACGAAGCCGGCCACCGCGCCGCCGGCCATGGCAGCCTCGCCGAGCCCAATGGCGGCCACGCTCACTCGGCCCGGGCGACCTCCGCCGCCCCGGCGTGAAGCCCGGGCCAGCGCTTGCGCACCACCGCGCCATCGGCGGCGTAGGCGATGCAGGTGTCCACCATGCGGGACGCCTCGCGCGCCTCCGCCTCTTTCGCCTTGGCCGCCATCACCGCCTCCTCTTCGGGAGCCGCCGCCGCGCGGGCTGCCTTGTAGCGCCGCTCCCGGGCCGGCCACATCGATTGCAGGGCGGTGGTGGCGATTTCCTGCAACATCTCGCGATGATGCGTGCAGCCATGCGGCCCGGCCATGCGTGAATTGGCCTCGCGCAGGAACCCGGCCTTGATGCGCAGCCCCACCAGCCGCTCATAGGCCGCCGCCCCCGCGGCGCAGGCCTGGTACGGCCCATGATCGGTGCAGGCCTCGGCCCCGATGATGGTCATCCGCTCATCGAAGGTCAGCCGCACCCACATCTCGTGCAACGGCTTCCCGGCCGGCAACATGCCTTCGTCCTCGTTGTCGATCTCGAAGGGCTTGATGTCGGTGAGATGCGCCTCGACGTCAAAATTCCCGTCGTCGCGCTCATAGCCCTCGATGATGATCCTGCGCGTGTGCAATTTCTGGCGCGCAACCGGCGAACTCAACGGCATCCCTGCATCTCCCGACCACGCCATGCTGCGGCGCACCATCGGGATATGGCACAGCTGCACCGTGGCGCAAGCCCGCGCGGACCCTACCCAGCCGCGACGAAGCCGAGCCCGACGACGATCGCGATCAGGAAAATCGGCCAGGACAGCCGCCAGATCCCCCGCGGGGTCGCCCCATCCCCCGCCAGCCCGCTGGCGATCGCGCAGACCTGCGGAGACAACAGCAGGAACAGCGTGCCGTTCTGCACCGTCGGAAGCACCAGCGGCCCCAGCCCCGCCACCCGGCCCAGCTCGGCCTGCAACGGCATCATCGCGCTGTTGGAGCCGACATTGCTCCCCGCGAAAAACCCCGCCGCCCCCGCCAGCAACGGCGAGGCGAAGGGCGCCGCCGAACCAAACGCGCCGGCCAGCGCCATCGCCAAGGCCTGCGGAACCCCCGCATGGACCAGGAATCGCGCCAGCAACACGAACAGCATCAACGCCACCGCCGGCCGCCACCCCCGCCGCAGCACCCCGATCACCGCCGCCCCCGCGCCCCCCCGCGCCAGCGCGAGCCCGAGCGACACCAGCCACAACCCGACCATCGCGTGATTCAACGGGAGGGCGGGGAGGCCGGGGAAGGGAGTGAGCCGCGGGACATCCGTCCACATCCGGCTCCCCAGCAGCACGCCGGCCAGCAACGCATAAGGTGCCGCCTGGTGAAGCGCGGTCCGCCATCCCGCCGCTCCGCGGGGCGGCGAGGCGATCAGCAGCCGGACCACCAGCACGCTCCCGGTCGCCAGCAGCCCGCAGACTTCCCACGCCACCAACCGATGTGCGAGCACCAGGATCGCCCCCTCCGCCAGCAGCCAGCCACACTGCCGGGCCTTGGCCGCCGCCGGTACCGGGTGCCCCGCCTTGCGGCACAGGGCCCAGAACAGCGGGAGCAGCAACGGAAGTTCGACGGCCAGCATCAGCGCATTGCGGCTGGCCATCGCCTGCGGAAGCACGCCGGCCAATGCCGCGCCGACCGAGGTGCCAGGTCCGAGTCCGCCCCAGGGGATCAGGAGTTGCGAAAACAGCGCGATCGCCGCCGCCACCGTGCCGGTCACCCCGACGCGACGAAACGCGGTCAACGCGAACACCGAGCCGACGCCGAACCCGGTGACCGTCTCGGTGAAGCCGCCGAGCAGGAAGGCGCCGGTGAACAGCGTATCCACCGGGTCCTCCCCCCGCCCATCGCCGCCCGCGCGGGCGCTCGCGGTCTGGAACAGCAATCCCCCCAGCACGATGCCCACCGGCGGCAAAGCGAGCCACACCCCTTCGCCGAGGCTGCGCACCGCGTAGTCCCCCAGCCAGGCCGCCCCCGCCACCTCCCGCGGGATCGCCATCAGCGCGGCGGGAAGCGTCAGCACCAGGGCGACGAGGCAGGCGGTGATCGCGGTTGCCCGCCCACTGCCGAGCAGCGCGACGAGGGCAAGGAGCGGGAGGGCCTGGATGAGCAGCGTCATGCCGTCAGCTTGCCCCGGCCGGGTCGCCGGCGGCCATTACGGCCAGCGCAGGTCTGGCAGACGCAGCAGGGGGAAGCGGGCGGCGGAGAGGGTCTGGTTGGCGAGGCTGAAGGGGATGGTGATCTTGCGGTCCGGCGTCTGCGTCATCAGCCCGATCACCGCCTTGATGGCCCGCGCGCTCGAAGCGGGCATGAGCCCCTCGCCGACGGCCCGATCGAGCGTCTCGGGAATGCCGCCCGCGCCCGCCGTTCCCGTGCCCTCCGGCTGCAGGGCCGCATCGAGGCCGAGCGTGGCCTGGAGATCGACGTCGAGCCGGCTCCATTGCAGGTTGAGCGAGGCGATGGTCAGCCGGCCGCCACCATTGCGCCAGGCCCGCGCGACCGCCGCCGCGCCGGGCTGCGTGGTATCGATCGGCCCGGACAGCGTGGCGTTGAGGCCCAGGCTTGCAATGCGGGGGCCGAACGGGCCGCGCAGCGCGGGGCCGAGCGCGCTCATCTCGATGCCGGTCACGCTCGCATCGAGGTCCAGCGCAATGTCGGTGGCTCTTGCGGCGGGGAATTGGGTGGCGTGCAGGTCGAACCGCTCGATCGCCACCGGCCCGGACGGGGAGGTGGCGCGCAGGTCCCGTGCCGTCACCGTGATGGCATAGGGCGCGCGCAAGGCGACGCTGGCCTCGGCCCGGGCGGCGGTGATCTCGATGGTGGGCGCGCCGGCGTTGTCGACCACCACCGGGCCGGCGATGGCGATGCGCGCGACGATTGGAGCGCGCGGGGACCAGCTGACATGCGCCCCGCTGGCGCGGATCGTCGTGCGGCTGCCGGCGTTGATGAGGGTGAAGTCGGGGATGTCGAGCGTGGCGGCGGCTGGCCAGCCGCCGGCGCGGGCGGGCCCGGCGGCGATGCGCCAGGCCTGCCCGGCGACTGGCCGGGTCAGCTCATCGAGGCCGGCGCGCAGATACATCGTGGCCACCAGCCAGGCGAGGCTGTGCACCGCCGCGATCAACAGGAGGGCGGCAGGCGCCAGGTGCCAGCGGCGAAATCGCGCCATGGTTCAGCCGCCGTGGCCGGGCTTTCGGATATCGGCGCGCGCGGCGGCGAACAGCGCCTCGATCCGAGCCGACATCTCCGGCCGCCCAAGAGTGGCCGGCAGGGCGGGGTGGACATCGATGTGAATGACGCCCGGCATTTTGCGGAAGGCCCGGCGCCCCCAGTAGAGCCCGGAATCGGTGGTGATCGGGATGATCGGCAGTTTGCTTCGCCCGGCCATCGCGAGGTAGCCCGGGTGCAGCGGCGCCTCGACACCGGGGGCGACGCGGGTGCCCTCGGGGAAGATCACCATCTGGCGATCCTCGGCCACCGCGCGGTCGGTCTCCTTGAACAGTGCGCGGATCGCCGCGGCGCCGGCGCTGCGGTCGATCGGGATCAGGCCGAGCTCGCTCAACATGCCGCCGAACAGCGGAATGCGCGTCAGCTCGCGCTTCAGCACATAGGTCGCGCGCGGCAGGATGAGGAACCAGACGAAGGTATCGAAGGCCGATTGATGATTGCCCACCAGCAAGGCGGGGCCGCCCTGCGGCAGATTCTCGGCGCCGCGGATCTCGTAGCGGGTGCCGGCGATGTAGCGCAGACCGACGTCGATCAGCAGCCGGGCCCAGAGCCGGGCGTAGCGATAGGCCCAGTCCTTCGGCAGCAGCGGTGAAAGCAGGCGGGGCAGCAGGGCGACGAGGACGAAGACGAAGGTGAGCAAATAGAACCATAGATTGAACAGGCAAGACCGCATGAATATCATCCGCCGCCGCGCTCCGGATTGGGTGGGGGAAGCTGGGACCGCGCCACCGCGCGTTCATCAGCGCGCGAGATGAAGCCGGAGAGCCCGGCCTCCGCCGCGAGGTATTTGGTGTATTCGCCGGCCAGCACCCGCAACCCGGGGAGCCCCATTCCGTCGCGCGGGGCGCCGGGCCGCACGGGCGCGGGATGCAGTGCCACCGCGGGCAGGGCGCGGGAGAACTCGGCCATGGCGCGCGGCATGTGGTAGGCGGCGGTGACGACGATCACGCTGCCGACCCGGTTGGCTTGCGCCCATTCGGCGGCCTCGGCGGCGTTGCCGCGCGTCGAGGTGGCGGCGCGGCCGAGTGTGACGCGGGGCGCGAGGTCGGCGGCGACGTGGGCGCGCTGGGCGAGGGCGCGAAATTCCGCGGCGCCGCCGACGCCGGAGATCAGCAGCCGGTCGGCGCGGCCTTCGGCGAGGAGGTGCAGCGCGGCTTCGACCCGTTCGGCGCCGCCGGTCAGCGCGACGATGGCGTCGGCGTGGGCGGGGAGGGCGGGTTCAACGGTGGTTGCGCGGAGAAACCAGGCGAAGCCGGCGGCCCATAGCAGCCCGGCCGCGCCGAGCGACACCATCAGGCGGCGCAGTGTCCGCCTCACGGCAATTGCCGCAGCCAGCGGCGCACGGTGAACTGGGTGGTGAGATAGCCGATCAGGCAGCCGGCGACGGGGAGGGCGAGCAGGCCGAGCCACAATGCCGGCGGCAGGTTGATCACCCAGGCGAGCAGAGGCTCGGTGGCGCCGCTCGGTGGGGCGCCGGCCAGGACGGGCGCCGCGGCGCCGGGGGTGAAGGGGGCGGTGAGGTCGGCGAGGATCAGCAGCACCGGCACGGCGGCGAGTGTGCCGCCGGCGGCGCCGAACGCGGCCTGGCGGGTGGCCCGGGCGGCGAAGCGGGAGGCGATATAGCCGTCGGTGGCGCCGAGCCCATGCACGATCTCGATCGCGTCG
>CAIYPH010000927.1 GCA_903928045.1 uncultured Rhodospirillales bacterium | reverse complement strand
CGCGCCGCCGCCGCCGGATGTGGCGGCCCCGCCGCCCGCCGCCGCGCCGCCGCCCGTGGTTGAGGTGCAGTACCGCCCGCTCCCGAATGACGACCGGTACCGCTCACCCGAGCACCTGACGGTCTCGGAGGTGCCGGTCTCGCGGATTCTCGTGATCGGTTCCTGCTTTTCCGGGGCGCTGCCGGTCTATCTCGGCCACGCCTTTCCCGGCGCCCAGAGCGATCACGTGCTCTACAATCACGCCGGTACCTTGCCGGCCACGCCGCCGCAGCCGATCGAAGCCTATGATTTCCAGGTCATCGCGCTCGGGCTGCGCACCGCGATGCCGGAGCAGTTGTATTACCGCCTCGCCTATAATGACGTTGCCGGCTACGAGGCGGCCTTCGCCACGGCGCGCGAGCGGCTGCTGCAGATGCTGCACGGGGCGCTGGAATACCGGACGCAGCGCCAGATCGTCACCTTCGTTTCCAACTATGCGCTGCCGCAGCAGAACGCCATGGGGCGGCTGCTGCCGCGGTACGACCTGCGCAATCCCGTTTATTTCATCGAGCAGCTCAACCGGGTGATGGCCGAGGAGATCGAGGCGATGCCGGGCGTGTATCTGCTCGATGCCGACCAGGTCAGCGCCAATTTCGGCCGCAAATATATCAAGGATGACGTGGTCTCGATGACCACGCACAATTCGGTGCTGACGGATTTCGAGATCGAGTTCGACCGGAACCGCCTCGAAGTGCCGGACGTCATCAGCAGTCATCAGGCGTTCCGCACGGTCGAATATGCCGTGGCGATCTGCCGGGAGATTCGGGCGATGTACCGCACCGTCCGCCAGGCGGACCAGGTGAAGGTGGTGATCGTCGATCTCGATGACACGATGTGGCGCGGCGTGGTTGCCGAGGAAGGTGTCGGCCGGCCGATGCTCACCGAGGGGTGGCCGGTCGCGGTGGCGGAGGCGCTGACCTTCCTCAAGCGGCGCGGCGTGCTGCTGGCCATCGTCAGCAAGAACGATGAGGCGCGTATCCGCGAATTGTGGCCGAGCATCTATGGCTCGCGGCTGGAGCTGAGTGATTTTGCCTCGGTGAAGATCAACTGGGAGCCGAAGGCCGACAACATCGAGCGCATCCTGGCGGAGCTCAATCTCCTGCCGCGCAGCGCGGTGTTCATCGACGACAACCCGGTGGAGCGCGCGAGCGTTGCCGCCGCCTACCCCGATCTGCGCATCCTCGGCACCTCGCCGTATTTGTGGCGGCGCATCCTGCTGTGGAGCCCGGAGACCCAGGTGGCCTATGTGACCGAGGAATCGGCGCGGCGGACCGAGATGATCCAGGCGCAGGTGGCGCGGGAGACGGAGCGCACGCGGATGAGCCGGGAGGAATTTCTCGGGACGCTCGACGTGCGGATCCGCATGTTCGCGGTGCGGGAGATCGGGGATTCCCGGTTCGCGCGGGCGTTCGAGCTGATCAACAAATCGAACCAGTTCAACACCACGGGCAAGCGCTGGACGCAGGATGAATGCCAGGCCGCCTTCAATGGCGGAACGGTGTTCTGGGCCTTCGAGGTGGATGACCGCTTCACCCAATATGGCGTGGTGGGCGTCGCGATCGCCGATGGCGGGGTGATCGAGCAGTTCGTCATGAGTTGCCGCGTCGTCGGGCTCGGGGTTGAGGTAGCGGTGATTGGCGCGGTTGTCGGACAAGCCGGCGGCGAGGCGGCCGCGCGGCTGGTGGAGACGGACGCCAATTTCCTGTGCCGCGATTTGTTTGCCCGCTGCGGCTTTGTCGAGGCGGACGGGGCGTGGCGGGTTTCGGCGGGGAACGTGACGCCGCGGCCGGCGCATATTCTGGCGTTGGAGATGCCGGAGATGGCCGGGGCGTGATGGGTTAGCGGGGAAGATAGGCTGCCCTCTGTGTAAACCAAGAAAACACCCCCCATCTCCAGCGCCCGCATGACATCGTGCTGCCGCCCGTGCCCGACAGCGGCTAAAACCCACGAATTCACCGAGAAGGACCGGATCATGCGCGCCTGGAGGGTTCACGAGCTGGCCGCGGGGGCCACGTTCCGCCTGGTGCGTGGGATGGCGCCCTTGCCGCCGGCGCTGGATGCCGAGGTTGACCGCATATGGGCGGCGGCGCAGGTGCGCGCGGATGGCAAGCTGTTCAATGGGCGGGTGTTCAGCGCCGATGTGATCACGCCGCATCTGGTGTGCGGCCATTGGACGGAATTCCGCCGCATCGTCGCGCAGATGAACCGGCATGAGCTGTTTGCGGTCATTGGGGCCCGGCCGCTTGCGGTTGGCGGGGTGATCCGCGGGCCGGACGGGGTGATTTTCGGGCGCCGGCCGGCCCGCGCCGTCTACCAGGCGGGGGAGTGGCAATTGCCGCCGGCGGGGAGTGTCGACCCGGGGGTTGGCCGGCCGGACGGGACGGTCGACGTGGTTGCGCAGTTTCTGGTGGAGCTTGGCGAGGAACTCGGCATGTCCAGCGCGGACGTGCATGATCCGCGCCCGCTCTGCATCGTGGAACACGAGGGCAGCCATGTGCTCGACCTCGGCATCGCCGCGACCACCCACCTCACCGCCGCCGAAATCCGCGCCCGCCACGCCGCCGGCGGCAATGCCGAATACGACCCGCTGGCGTTCGTGCCGATCCCGGACGTGCCCGCCTTCATTGAGGGCGGTGGGACGCTGATGAACCTGCAGGCGCCGATTTTTCTGCGGCGGGCGGGGGTGTTGAAAGGAGAGGTTTAGGAAGGAAGCGCTTCTTTTTTGAAAAAAAGAAGCAAAAAACTTTTATTCCCTTGGTGTGT
>CAIYPH010000926.1 GCA_903928045.1 uncultured Rhodospirillales bacterium | reverse complement strand
TCCACTGCGTCGGAGTTGCCCGGGGAAACACCGCGGCAAATGGATGAAATGTTTTTGCTTCTTTTTTCAATAAGAAGCGCTTCCTTCCTGCACCGCGTCGCCGAGTCCCTCTGCGGCGCGATGTTCGCCGCCGTCTTCGTCGTCTTCGTCTACAAGATCGTCATGCGCTACGCCGCGCATGACGCGGTGGCCTGGGCCGACGAGGTCTCGGTGGTGCTGTTCATCTGGATCGTCTTCCTCGCCAACTCAGCCGTGGTGGAGGACCGGAGACAAATCACCTTCGACCTCCTTTACCGCCACGTCGGCCCGCGGACCCAGCGGGCGCTCGCCATCCTGCGGGTGGTGCTGATCGGCGGCATTTTCGCCGCCGCTTTGCCCGGCTCGCTCGACTACATCGCCTTCCTCTGGCGCGAACGCACCCCGGTGCTGCTCTGGCGGCTCGATATCGTATATGCCTGTTTCGGGGTGTTCATGGTGGCGATCCTGGTCCGTGCTTTCGCTCGCCTGGCCGGCCTGTTGGGCCGCAATTGGCGGGAGAGCCTGTAGCATGGGCCTCGCCGTCCTCGCCGGCGTTTTCGTGCTCGGCGCCGTGATCGGCGTGCCGATGGGCCTCGCCATGCTCGCCGCCGGCTTCGGCTATTTGCTGACCACCCACCAGGATGTCGGTCTGGTGGTCGATCAGACCATGAACGGGCTTTACAACAACTACCTGCTGCTTGCCGTTCCGCTGTTCATTTTCGTCGCCAACGTGATGAATGCGTCGGGCGTGCTGGAACGCCTGCTGGCGTTTGCGCAAGCCGGGGTCGGCCGGTTCCGCGGCGGCCTCGCCCATGTCAACGTCGTCGCCAACCTCGTCTTCTCCGGCATGAGCGGAAGCGCGGTGGCCGACGTCGCCGGCCCCGGCCTCATCGTCGCGCGGATGATGATGCAAGACGGCAAATACCCCCCCGGTTTCGCCGCCGCGACCTCCGCCGCCGCCGCCACCCTCGGGCCGCTGGTGCCGCCGTCGATACCGATGATTTTCTACGCCCTGATCGCCAACGCCTCGGTTGGCGCCCTGTTCCTCGCTGGCGTGGTCCCTGCCCTCGGAACCGCGCTCGCCCTCATGGGAGCCATCGCGCTGATCGCCCGCCGCCGCGGTTTCCCCGCCGAGGCCCCGGTGGGATGGCGGGCACTGCTGCCGATCTTCTGGCGCGCCTTGCCGCCGCTCGCTTTGCCGGGGATCCTGCTCGGCATCATCTATTCGGGGATCGCCACCCCCACCGAAGCCGCCGCCATCGCCGCCACCTATGCGCTGGTCCTGGCAATCGGCGTCTATCGCAGCCTCAGCCTCGTCCAGCTCTTCGCGGTGATCGCCGAAACCGTCCGCCAGACCGCCGCAATTGGCCTCATCATGGCCGGCGCCTTCGTCTTCAACTACGCCGTCGCCAATGAGGGGGTGCCGAACGCCATCCGCGCCACGCTGGTGGTCTGGCATCTGAGACCGATCGCCTTCCTCCTCGCCGTCAATCTGCTGCTGCTGGTGCTGGCGATTGCCATCGACGAGATCACCATCCTGCTGGTCATCGTCCCGCTGCTGGTCCCCGTCGCCGCCGGGCTCGGGATCGACCTGGTGCATTTCGGCGTGGTGATCATGCTGAACATGATGGTCGGCCTCGCACTGCCGCCGCACGGCCTGCTGCTGTTCGTCATCAGCGGGCTGACGGGAACCTCGATCGGCGCGATTTTCCGGGAAATCCCGGTGTTCATCGCCACCATGATCGTGGTGCTGCTCGCCGTCACATTGCTGCCCGACATCGCCCTGATGTTGCCGCGCCTGTTCGGCTATGCTGCGTCCTGACCGGAAGGACCACGCCGTGCCGCCAGCGCCCACCCCTTTGCCCCGCCTCGCAATCTCCGCGATCAGCTACAGCTACGGTGAGGATTTCGCCGTCAACGCGCTGAGCCTGGAGATCGCCGCCGGCGAATGCGTCACCCTGCTGGGGCCCTCCGGCTCGGGAAAAAGCACCGCGCTCGCCATGATCGCCGGCTTCATCCGCCCGCTCAGTGGCGATATCCGCATCGACGGCCGCCCGGTGATGCGCACGCCGCCCCACCGCCGCGACATCGGCGTGGTGTTCCAGGACGCGCAGCTGCTGCCGCATCTCACCGTCGCCGAGAACGTCGCCTTCCCGCTGCGGATGCGCAACACGGGCCGGGCCGAGCGGGAGACGCTGGTCAAGGAGATTTTGGCCCTCGTCCGCCTCGCCTCCTATGCCCACCGCTACCCGCACGAGCTGTCCGGCGGCCAGGCCCAGCGGGTCGCCCTCGCCCGCGCCTTGGTGTTCAAGCCGCGCATCGTGCTGCTCGATGAGCCGTTCGGCGCGCTCGATCGCCAGTTGCGCGAGGAGATGCAGATCGAGCTGCGCGCCTTGCAGCGCCGGCTCGGGGTGGCGATGCTGCACGTCACCCACGACCAGGACGAGGCGATGGTGCTGTCCGACCGCATCGCGGTGATCGAGGATGGCCGCCTGCGCCAGATCGGCACCCCCGCCGCCCTCTACGACACCCCCGCCAATGCCTTCGTCGCCCGCTTCCTCGGTGAGAACAACCGCCTGCCCGGCCGCGTCGAGGGGATCGACGCCGATGATGTCGCCACCGTCAGCCTCCCCGGCGGAACCCTGATCGAGGCCCAGGCGATCGATGTCGGGCCGGGCCATCGCTGCGTCGTCGCCGTCCGCCCGGAGCGCATCGCGCTGGCCGCCGTGCGGGCCGAGGAAATGGGCGAGGGGGCCTTCCCCGCGGTGCTGCGCGATATCGGCTTCCGCGGGACCCATCTGCGCCTGGTGCTCGACTTCGCCGGCCAGCCCTTGGTGGTGATGCGCCCCGCCGCCGCGCCGATGGC
>CAIYPH010000925.1 GCA_903928045.1 uncultured Rhodospirillales bacterium | reverse complement strand
TTCCGAGCCGGGCCGTTGCTGGTTGCTCGCGGGCCGCGGGGGCGGCATATCTCGCTGGGCAGCGGGTCCGTTCCGATCGACACGCTGCTACCCTGACCGCGGCCAACCAGCGAGGACCGACATGAGCTATGCCGATATCCTGATCCATGGCGGCCGGGTCTTCCGCGGCCTGCGCGAGGGCTTCGCCGAGGCGGTGGCCATCCATGGCAACCGCATCATCGCCGCCGGAAAGTACGACGCCGTCGTTGCCCTGGCCGGGGCGAAAACGCGGCGGATCGATCTCGATGGGCGGGTCGCGGTGCCGGCGTTCAATGACAGCCACATGCACATGCTCTCGCTCGGCCTCTCGATGGCGCAGGTGAGCCTGCGGGCCGAGGAAGTGCGCACGCTCGACGAATTGCTCGGCCGCATCCGCACCGCCGCCAGCAAGGCCCCAAAGGGCGCCTGGGTGGTGGGCCGCGGCTATGACCACACCGCGCTCGATGCCAATCGCCACCCCACCGCCGATGAATTGCAGGCCGCCGCCCCCGACAATCCCGTCTTCATCACCCGCGCCTGCGGCCATGTCGGTGTTGCCAACCGCACCGCCTTCGCCGTCACCGAAATCGGCCACAACACGCCGGACCCCGAGGGCGGCGCCTTCGATCGCGCGGGCGGCGTGCTCACCGGGCTGGTGAAGGAACGGGCAATGCGCCAGATCCGTGCGCATATTCCGGGCCCCACCGACGCCGATCTGGTCGACGCCATTGAGCGAGCGGGCAATCACATGACCGCCCAGGGCTTCACCGCGATGATGGACGCCAATGTCGGCATGAATGCCGGCTTCCGCGAAATCAGCGCCTATCGCGCCGCCCGTGCCGATGGCCGCCTGCCGGTGCGGGCCTGGCTCTGCCTCGCCGGCAACCCCGAGGGCATTGCCGACGAAGCCTGGGCGGCCGGCATCCGCCCGATGCAGGGTGATGACATGCTGCGCTTCGGCGCCATGAAGGTGTTCGCCGACGGCTCGGTGGGCGGCCGCACGGCGGCGGTGAGCGTGCCCTATGAGGGCGGCGGCGGCACGGGGATGTTCATGTTCCCGCCCGAAACCCTGAAGGGGCTGCTGAAGAAATACCATCGCCAGGGCTGGCAGCTCGCCATCCACGCCATCGGCGATGCCGGCATCGAGGTGACGCTTCAGGGCATGGAGGAGGCCGACAGCGCCGACATGCCGGTGGCCGGCCGCCGCCACCGCATCGAGCACTGCGAATTCATGGCCGACGGTCAGACCGCCCGCATGGCCGCTCGCGGGATCGAGGCAGTGCCGCAGGCGATCTTCCTTTACGAGTTCGGCGACAACTACATCGCCTCCATCGGCCGCGCCCGCGCCCACGGCTGCAACCCCATGCGCACCTGGTTCGCCGCCGGCATGAACCCCGCCGCTGGGTCCGACGCACCGGTCTCCTCCACCGACCCCTTCCGCAACATCGCCACCATGATCCTGCGCCGCACCGATCGCGGCACGCTGATCGGCGCCTCCGAGGCGATCAGCGTGGCCGAGGCGGTGCATAGCTACACCTGGTGCGGCGCCTATACCCAGTTCGCCGAGGATCGCCGTGGCCGCATCATGCCCGGCCAACTCGCCGATATCGCCATCCTCTCGCAGGACATCTTCGCCATCCCGCCCGAGCGCATCCCCGAAACCCTCCGTGCCAACAACAGTGAGACATCTACCCCCCGGGAGTTTAGACCCTGAGGACGC
>CAIYPH010000924.1 GCA_903928045.1 uncultured Rhodospirillales bacterium | reverse complement strand
TTCCTCATCGGTGAAGCCGAAATAGGCCTTGCCCACCGGCGTCAACTGCTTTTGCCCATTCTCGTCATTTTTCCAGACGCCGAAGGTGAAGTCGGAATAAAATCCCGAACGCTTGCCATGGCCGCGCTGGGCATACATCAGCACCGCATCCACGCTCAGCGGATCGCGCTTCCACTTCCACCACAGCCCCTTCGTCCGCCCGCCCTCATAGGGCGAATCGCCGCGCTTCAGCATCAGCCCCTCGATCCCCGCCGCCCGCGCGCCATCGCGCAGGCCAGCGAGATGGGCGAGGTCGGGGAAGGCGATCATCTCCGAGAGCTGCATCCGCGCCGGCCGGGTCGCGGCGTACCAGGCCTCCAGCCGGGCCCGTCGGGCATCGAAGGGCAGGGGGCGCAAATCCTCCGTGCCGTCGAACAGCATGTCGTAGAGACAGACGGCAACCGGCAGATCCCGCTGCATTTTCGCCGTCACCGCCTTGCGCCCGAGGCGCTGCTGCAACTCGGCGAAAGGGGCGGCCGCGCCATCGCGCATCACCAGCAGCTCGCCATCGAGCGTGGCATGGAAATCCATGGCCTCGATGATCTCAGGGAACCCGGCCGAGATGTCCTCCGCCCCGCGCGAGAACAGCCGCTGCCCGCCCGGCCCCGCCGCGAGTTGCACGCGAATACCATCCCATTTCCACTCCGCCCGCATCGCCGCCGGGTCGAGCGCCGCGATATCCGCCTCCTCCAGCGGATGCGCCAGCATCAGCGGCCGGAACACCGGCGCCGCCCCGGCGCTGGGGCGCGGCCCGCGGCCTTCGATCCAGGCGAAGAGCGATGCATAAGGCGGCGCCACGGCGTGCCAGGTTTCCTCGATCTCCGCGAGACTGGCCCGCCCCTCCGACATCTCGGCCAGCGCTGCCATCGCCAACCGTGCCGAGACGCCAACGCGCAGCCCCCCGGTGATCAGCTTCAGCAGCGCGAGCCGCACCGAGGCATCCGAGGCATCGAGCCAGCCGGCGAGGATCGCCTTCACCTCGCCCTTTTTCGAGTTGCGCAGCGTTTGCTCCACCTCGCCAAGCCTGGGCGCCGTCTCGTTGCCCGGCCGAGCCGGCCACATCAGCGCCACCGTCTCCGCAAGATCACCGACGAAATCATAGCTCAGCGCGAACAGCACCGGGTCCGTCCGCTCGGCGGCGAGTTCACGGATCAGCCCGGCCTTGGCGGCGGCGAAGCTGAGATCCCCGGTGAGCGCGGCGAGGCCGATTCCGCGATCAGGGTCGGGCGTCGCGGCAAAATACTGCCGGAGCAGTGCGAGCTTGGCGGTGCGCGCCTGGGCGAACAACAGGCGTTCGAGCAGGGCAGCGAAGGCGATCACCCCTCCTCCTCACCGTAACCCACCAGCCGCAGCGCCCGGCCGCGCATGCCGCGCAGCCCGGCGGCATGGATCAGCGCATCCTCGCTGCCATGGGTGACCCAGACCTCCGGGGCGCCGACATCATCGAGCGTGGTGTTGAGTTCGGCCCAGTCCGCGTGATCCGAGATCACCAGCGGCAGCTCCACGCCCCCCTGCTTGGCGCGCTGGCGCACCCGCATCCAGCCGGAGGCCACGGCCACAACCGGGTCCGTCAGCCGCCGCGCCCAGCGATCCGCCACCGCCGAGGGCGGCGCGAGCACGATCTGCCCCGCCAACTGCCCGCGCGCCGCGCCGCTGGCCTGGTTGAGCGGACCGAGCGCGATGCCGAGCCGCTCATACACGTCGCACATCCCCACCAGCGCGCCGTGCAACCAGATCGGCGCCTCCCACCCCGCCGCACGCAGCAGGGAAATCAGCCGCTGCGTCTTCCCCAGCGAGTAGCAGCCGATGACATGGGTGCGCCCGGGAAACAGCGCCACCGAGGCCAGCAGCCGGGCGATCTCCTCCCCGGCCGGCGGGTGAATGAACACCGGCAGCCCGAACGTCGCCTCGGTGACGAACACGTCACACGGCACCGGCACGAAGCCGTCGCAGGTGGTATCCGCCGCCCGCTTGTAATCCCCGCTCACCACCGCCCGGCTGCCGCGATACTCCATCACCACCTGCGCCGATCCCAGCACATGCCCGGCCGGTTGCAGCGAGACATCGACCTCGCCGATGCGCACCACCTCACCCCAGGCGGCCGCCCGCTCGCTGGCGCCAGCGATGCCGCGCGCCCGCATCAACGCCAGCGTCGCCGCACTCGCCAGCACCGCGCCATGGCCGGGCCGCGCATGGTCGGAATGGGCATGGGTGATCACCGCGCGATCGACGGCGCGCAGCGGGTCGATATGGAACCCGCCGGGCTCGCAAAACAGCCCGGCCCGCGTGTTGCGCAGCCAAGTCTCCGGGTGGGGTGCAACCATGGTTCAGCGGATCGGCGGCAACATCGGGCTTCCCCCTCCTGGCGGGCTCGCCTATGTTACCGAGGTGACGGGAACATTGCCAGAACTCTTCGCCGCCTGGTTCGCTGCCCGCGGCTGGTCGCCGCGGCGGCATCAGCTGGATGTGCTGGGCGCCGTGCAGGCGGGCGAGAACGTGCTGCTGATCGCGCCGACCGGCGGTGGCAAAACTCTGGCCGGATTTCTGCCCAGCCTGGTGGAGCTCGCCGCCAATCCGCGCGAGGGGTTACACACGCTCTATGTGAGCCCGCTTAAGGCCCTCGCCGCCGACGTCGCGCGCAATCTCGACCGCCCGATCGCCGATATGGGCCTCCCGGTCACGGTCGCTACCCGCAGCGGCGATACCTCGTCTGAAGCCCGCCGCCGCCAGCGCGAGACGCCGCCGAACCTGCTGCTCACCACGCCGGAGAGCCTCGCCGTTCTGATATCACAGCCCGAGAGCACGCTGTTTTTTCAGGATTTGCGCA
>CAIYPH010000923.1 GCA_903928045.1 uncultured Rhodospirillales bacterium | reverse complement strand
GCTTCACCCGTTGGGTGTTCCATCCTCGCGATTCCAATCCCGGCGTAACCCTCTGATATTCATGACTGATTCGGCGCGGGGGTACAAGAAAAAACGATGTCATCCGGGAAATCCGGGTTGAGGTGACGATCGCCCCGTCCGGTCCGCGTCTGCTCGGCCTCGGCGACAACACGGTCGACACCTATGTGGATGCGAAGCTGCAATTCCCCGGCGGCAATGCCGTCAACGTCGCGGTGCTCGCCCACCGGCTCGGGCTGCGTGCCGCCTATCTCGGCTGCCTCGGCACCGATGCCGGGGGGGATCTGATCGCCGCGGCGCTGAAAGGGGAGGGGATCGAGACCGACCGCATGCGCCGCGTGCCGGGCGCCAATGCGCGGGCCTTCATCCGCCATGACGGCGGCGATCGCCGCTTCCTGCGCGGGGAGCCCGGCGTGCGCGGCCGGTATGATTTCACCGACGCGGATTTCGCCTACATCGCGGAATTCGACGCGGTGCACACCTCGATTTTCAGCGAGCTCGACGGCGATCTGCCGCGCATCGGCGCCGCCGCCGCCCAGCTCTCCTATGATTTCTCCGAGCGATGGAACGACGCTGTTTTTGCGCGCGTTCTTCCGCATATCGACGTCGCCTTCCTCTCCGCCCCCAACCGCGCCGACGCCGACGTCGCTGCCCTGTTGCGCGATTGCGCCGCCGCCGGGCCGCGCCTCGTTGTCGCGACGCGGGGTGCCGAAGGGGCGATGGCCTGCGCCGAGGGCGCGATCCTCACCCAGGGTATCGCGCCGGCGACGGTGGTTGATACGCTCGGCGCCGGCGATGGGTTCATCGCCGCCTGCCTCACCGCCCTGCTGCGTGGCGCCGAACTGGCATCGGCCCTGGAACAGGGCGCGGGCTTTGCGGCGGAGGTCGTGGGATGGCAGGGTGCCTTCGGGCACGGCGCCCCGTGGGACGAGATATTTTCCGGCTAACGATTAAAGGCGACATACATGGTCTGGCGTATCGGCGTGGATTCCGGCGGCACTTTCACCGACGTCTGCCTCTTCGAGGTGGAGACCGGGCGCGTCGAGGTCTGGAAAGTGCCCTCCACCCCGGATGACCCCTCGCGCGGCATCGCCCAGGGCATCGCCGAGGGCATCGCCCGCGTCGGCGCAGCGCCCGGCGATGTCGGCTATTTCGGCCACGGCACCACGGTCGCCACCAACGCGCTGATCCAGCACAAGGGCGTGAAGACCGGGCTGATCACGACGGACGGGTTCCGCGACCTGCTGGAGATCGGCCGCCAGAAGCGGCCCGACCTCTACGATCTGCAAACCGAGAAGCCGCCGACCCTGGTGAGCCGCGACCTCCGCCTCGAAGTGCCGGAGCGGGTCCACCATGACGGCACGGTGGAAACCCCGCTCGACGAGGCGGCGGTGCGCGCGGCCGTGCGCAAGCTGAAGGCCGCCGAGGTGAAGGCGGTTGCGGTCTGCTTCCTCTACGGTTTCGTGCGCCCCGATCACGAGGCGGCGGCGATGCGCATCGTCGCCGAGGAATTTCCCGAGGTGTTCGCCTGTGCCTCGCACCAGGTCGCACCGGAGTTCCGCGAGTTCGAGCGGCTCTCCACCGCGGTGGTGAACGCCTATCTCGGCCCGGTGATTCAGGGCTACATCACCCGGCTCGCGGCCCGGGTGAAGGAGCTCGGCGTCACCGCCACGCCGCATCTTACCCAGTCCAACGGCGGCGTGATCGGCTTCGACGCCGCCGCCCGGCTGCCGGTGCGCACCGTGCTGTCCGGCCCCTCCACCGGCGTGGTCGGCGCCCAGGCGATCGGCAAGCTCGCGGGGATTTCCGATCTCATCACCTTCGACATGGGCGGCACCAGCACCGACGTCGCGCTGCTCGCCAATGGCGAATGCCGGCTGGCGTCCGAGGCCACGGTGCACGGCTACCCGATCAAGGCGCCGATGCTGGATATCCACACCGTTGGCGCCGGCGGCGGTTCGATCGCCTATGTCGATAGCGGCGGGCTGCTGAAGGTCGGCCCGCGCTCGGCCGGCGCCCATCCCGGCCCGGTTTGCTACGATCTGGGGAATACCGAGCCGACGGTGACCGACGCCAATGTGGTGTTGCAGACGCTGAACCCGGAATACCTCTTGGGCGGGCGGATGAAGGTGAACCAGGAGCTTGCGCGGGCTGCCATCGGCCGACTCGCCGCCCAGCTTGGCATGGGCGTGATGGAAACCGCCCAGGGCATTCTCTC
>CAIYPH010000922.1 GCA_903928045.1 uncultured Rhodospirillales bacterium | reverse complement strand
GTCAACCGCATGCCGCCATTGCCCGGAAGCGGCATCACGGTCTGCACGCTGCCTTTGCCGAAGCTGCGGCTGCCCATGATGATGGCGCGGCGATGGTCCTGCAGCGCGCCGGCGACGATCTCGCTGGCGGAGGCCGAACCGCCATTGATCAGCACGACCACCGGAAGCCCGCCGGTGACGTCGCCATCCTTGGCGTTCCAGCGCTGGCTGTCCTCGGGGTGGCGCGCCCGGGTGGAGACGATTTCGCCCTGGCTGATGAAATCGTCGGACACCGCGATCGCCTGGTCGAGCAGGCCGCCGGGGTTGTTGCGGAGGTCGAGCACCACGCCCTTGAGCTTGTCGCCGGATTGCTGCTTGAGAGCGGCGATGGCCTTGCGCAGGCCGGCATCGGTCTGCTCGCTGAAGGAGACGACGCGGATATAGGCGATATCCCCTTCGAGGCGCGACTTCACGACCTGGATCTTCAGAATCTCGCGCTGCAGCGTCAACTCGATAGGTGCTTCCACCCCGCTGCGCTTGATCGTCAGCGTGAGCTTGCTGTTGGCCGGGCCGCGGATCTTGTCGACCGCCTCGTTGAGGCTGAGGCCCAGAACCGTCTTGCCGTCGATCGCGGTGATCAGATCGCCGGCCTTCACACCCGCGCGCATCGCCGGCGTATCGTCGATCGGGGAGATCACCCGGATATAGCCGTTATCCTGCGTCACTTCGGTGCCGATGCCGCCATATTCGCCGCGCGTCTGCACCTGCATTTCGGAGAACTGCTTGGCGGTCATGTAGCTGCTATGCGGGTCGAGCCCGGACAGCATGCCGTTGATCGCGTTCTCGATCATCTCGCGATCGTTGGGCGGCTCGACATAATCGGCGCGGATGCGCTCGAACACGTCGCCAAACAATGTCAGCAGGCGGTAGGTCTCGTTCCGCCCGGCATCCTGCGCGAAGGCGTTGGGGAACAGCGCCAGGCCGAACTGCCGCTCCAGCAGGCCGGCAGCCGGCCCGATGGCGACCCCGGCGGCAAAAGCGGCTCCGAACATCAGGCCGGTACGAAGCTTCATCCTAGATCTACCTCTCATCGCGTATCGCCTAGCCTATCCGAAGCGTCAGCTCTTCGCACGCATATATGGGGCGGGATTGATCGGCTGACCATCCCGCCGCAACTCGACATACAGCGATGGCCGCCCCGCGTTTGCCCGGGGGTCCCAGACAGCCATCGCGCCCACCGGCTCCGCAGCCTGCAATGCCTGACCAACCTGCGCATCCAAATGTTCAAAACCTGATAATACGAAGTGGAATCCGGCGCCACAATCAACGATCAGCAACAACCCGAAGCTGCGGAACGGCCCGGCATAGACGACCCGCCCGCCGCAGGGGGATACCACCCGAGCCCCGGGAACCGGCTGGTAGGAGAGGCCTGTCGCCGGCCCCGCCTCCGTTGCTTCGCCGAAGCCGCGCGTCAGGCTGCCGGTGACCGGGACCACCAGCGTGCCCTTGGGCGAGCCGAGTCCCGGCCCGGCCGATCGTGCCAGCGCCTCCGAGCGCTGCCGGGCGGCTTCCGCCTCGGCCTCGCGCTTCTGCTTCTGCGCGGCCTCCGCCTCGGCCCGGGCGCGCAGCTCGGCGGCCCGGCGCTCCTCCTCGATCCTGGCCAGCGCCGCCCGCAGGCTCGCCGCCTTGGCGCCCTCGGCCGCTGCCCGCCGCTCCGCCTCCGCCGCCGCGCCCTCGGCGTTGCGCCGCGCATCGCGAGCGTCGGCGATCTGTGCATCGAGTGCCCGCGCGGCTTGCGACTGCGCGGCCTCCGCGGCGGCCAGCGCCGGCATTTCGGCGTCGATCTGGCGCTGCACGGCCTCCACGTCGGCCTGCTCGGCCCGCAGCGCCGCGGCCTCCGCCTCCAACTGGCGGGCCATGGCGCCCAGCACGATCAAGCCCCGCACCGTCTGCTCCGGCGGCAGCGGGACGGCGAGCAGGGTCTCGGAGGGGTAGAGCCCGAGCCGCTCGATCAAAGGCAGGAACGGTGCCAGATCCGCCGCCCGCGCCGCCAGCCGGGCTTCCGCCTCGCCGCGCCTTGCCGCCAGCGCCTCGATCCGGGCCGCAACCTCGGCGGTCGCCTGTTCCAGTTCGCGCAGCCTGGCCGCGGCCGTCACGCGGGCGCGGCCGAGCCGCTGCTCCTCGGCCGCCGCCGCCGCCGCCCGTGCGGTGGCGGCCTTCTGGGCCTCGATCTCCGTCGCGCGCGCCCGCTCGGCCTCCTGCACCTGCTGCGGCGTCGGCGGGCCGGCGGCGGCAAGCAGAAGCGCGAACAGGCAGAGCGCGGCCGGGCGCATGCTCAGCCCGGCGGCGTCGTCAGGCTGCGCCCGGTCATCTCCGCCGGCCGCGCCAGGCCGAGCAAATGCAGCAGCGTCGGCGCGATATCGGCCAGCCGGCCCTCATGCAACGCCGCCACGCCGCCGCCGGCGAGGAACACCGGGACCGGGTTGGTGGTGTGGGAGGTATGCGGGCCGCCCGTCACCGGGTCGCGCATCATCTCGCAATTGCCGTGATCCGCGGTCACCAGCAGCGCGCCACCTTGCGCCAGCACTGCGTCCGCGATGCGGCCGAGGCCGGTATCCACCGTCTCCACCGCCTTGATCGCCGCCTTGAGGTTGCCGGTGTGGCCGACCATGTCGGGGTTGGCGAAATTGAGGATGATGAGGTCGAATTTCTTGCTCTCGATCTGCGCCACCGCTTTGTCGGTCAGCTCCGGCGCCGACATTTCGGGCTGCAGGTCATAGGTTGCCACCTTGGGCGATTGCACCATGATGCGCTCCTCGCCGGGGTTGGCCACTTCGATGCCGCCGTTGAGGAAGTACGTGACATGCGGATATTTCTCCGTCTCGGCCATGCGCAGTTGCTTGAGCCCGGCGGCGGCCACGACCTGGCCGAGGAGGTTGGCCATGGTCTGCGGCGGGAACAGCACGCCGAGGCGTTCGGAGAGGTGGTCGGAATAATGCGTCATTCCCGCCATCGCCGCGAAGGCAATGCGGCGCGGGCGGGCGAAACCGTCGAACTCCGCGTCGAGCAGCGGGGCGAAAATCTCGCGCACCCGGTCGGCGCGGAAATTGAAGCACAGCAGCCCGTCGCCATCCTTCATGCCGCGATAGCCGGCCACCACGGCGGGGATGACGAATTCATCGGTGACATTGTTGCCATAGGCCGCATCGATCACCGAGGCGGCATCGGCGAAGCTCGGCCCCTGTGCCTCGGCCATGGCGAAATAGGCCTTGGCCACCCGCTCCCACCGCTTGTCACGGTCCATCGCGTAGTAGCGGCCACTGACGGTGGCGATCGGCACGCTATCGGGCAGGGCGGCGCGCAGGCGGCGCAGATCCTCGCCGGCCGATTGCGGCGGCGTGTCTCGCCCATCGGTGAAGGCGTGCACCACCACCGGCACTCCGGCGGCGGTGACGATGCGGGCCAGCGCCGCCGCATGGTCCTGATGCGAATGCACGCCGCCCGGGGAGACCAGGCCGAACAAATGGCAGGTGCCGCCGCTCGCCTTGAGCTTGCCGATGAAATCGCCCAGCACCGCGTTGGTCGCCAGGCTGCCATCGGCCACCGCGCGGCCGATCAGCGGCAGATCCTGCATAACCACGCGCCCGGCGCCGATATTCATGTGGCCGACCTCGGAATTGCCCATCTGTCCGCCGGGCAGCCCGACATCGAGGCCGGAGGTGTGCAGCAGCGCATGTGGGCTCGCTGCCCATAGCCGGTCGAAATTGGGCGTATGGGCGAGCCGCACCGCATTATCCGCGGTCTCCTCGCGCCACCCCCAACCGTCGAGGATCACGAGCATCACGGGCTTCGGGGCGGGCATGGGCGACTCCGGAATTCTGGCGGCAGAAAGCGCTTCCATAGCACAATGCTGCGGCGCGGGTTGCCTGGGCGTGGGATCGTTTAAGGGAAGGAAGCGCTTCTTTTTTGAAAAAAAGAAGCAAAAAACTTCGCTCTTATTGTGTTGCTTGTTGATACGGTCCCAATCCGGCAGCTGCCATGATCCATAGGTTGGGTGCGGGCGCTTTCGGGAGGGCTTCGATGGTTCTACGCCAGCCGAGGTAATTTGGCAGATTGGCTGTTGCGACG
>CAIYPH010000921.1 GCA_903928045.1 uncultured Rhodospirillales bacterium | reverse complement strand
GGGCCAACCACCCCTATACCCAGGCGCTGCTGGCGGAGGTGCCGCGGATCGATACCCGCAAGCGGCAGTTCACCGCCATCAAGGGCGAAATCCCCTCGCCGCTGAACCCGCCGCCCGGCTGCCATTTCCATCCCCGCTGCCCCGCCGCCATGGCCCTATGCCGCGCTCAGGCGCCGGTGTTGCGCGAGGTGGCGCCCAGCCATCGCAGCGCCTGCCACCTCAATGGATAGCGTGTCATTGTCGCAACAGCAGTGGGAAATTTGCCCACAAACATTACGCATTGGCGAATGGGGCTTGCCCGGCGCGGCCCTGCCCGGCAGTTTCCGCCGACATGACCGGACCACCGCCCGCGAAACCGCTCTCTTTGCCCCATCGGCTCTGGCGCCTTCTCCCCGCCGAGCCGCGACGGCGGCTATTCTCCGCGCTGACCAGCGCCATCGCGCCACGCCCGGACCGCCAACCTCCGCCCGCAACTGGCGGCATCGCCATTGTCGGCGAGCTCTCGCGCACCTCCGGCCTCGGCGAATCCGCGCGCCTGACGCGCCGCGCGGCGGAAGCGCTGGGCCTGCGCACCTGGAGTCTCGATATCGACGACCCGAAACCGCTCGATATTCCCGCCGGCGTGCCACTCCTCATCCACGTGAACCCGCCAACCCTGCCGCTGGCGCTGCTCCGCCTGCCCCGCGGCCTGCTGCGCGGGCGAAGGGTGATCGGTCATTGGGCCTGGGAGCTGCCGGTCATGCCGCCCGCCTGGCGCGGCGGCCTTGCCTTCGTGCATGAAATCTGGGGCATTTCCACCTTCACTGCCGATGCCATCCGCACCCTGCTGCCCGCCGGAAGCACGCTTCCGGTCCGCGCCGTGCCGATCCCCGTCGCCGTCGCCCCGCCCCGCCCCTCCGGGCTGACCCGGGCCGACTTCGGCCTGCCGGACGGGGCCGTGGTGGTGCTGACCTCCTTCAACCTCGCCTCCTCGCGCGTGCGCAAAAACCCCGACGGCGCCATCGCCGCCTTCCGCCGTGCCTTTGCCGACCGGGACGACCGGATTCTGGTGCTGAAAATCGGCAATCCCGGCCATTTCCCCGAGGATTTCGCCGCCATTGCGGCCGCCGCGCGGGCTCCCAACATCCGCGTGTTGACCGAAACCCTATCCGCCGCCGACACCCATGCGCTGACCACCTGCGCCGATATCGTGCTGTCGCTGCACCGCTCCGAGGGTTTCGGCCTGGTGCCCGCCGAGGCGATGCTGCTGGGGGTGCCGGTGGTCGCGACGGGATGGTCGGCCAATCTGGACTTCATGGACGCGGAGTCGGCTGCCCTGGTCCCCTACACCCTGATCCCGGCGCGGGACCCCCGCGGCGTGTTCGAGGCGCCGGGGGCCGTCTGGGCCGAGCCGGACATCGACGCCGCGGCCGCCGCGCTGGTGCGCCTGGCCGATGACCGGGCCGGCCGTATCGCCCTCGGCGCGCGCGGCAAGGCGATGGCGCAGGCCCGCCTCGGCATCTCCGCCCTGCGCGATGCCATCGCCGGGCTCGGGCTCGGGCTCGAGATCGCGCCATGAGGGTCCTGGTGTGGCAATGGGGCCGCAAGGGAGCCGGGCCCCGCTACGCGGCCGCGCTTGCGGCGAGCCTGGCGACGGTACCCGGCACCTCGTCCGCCCTGTCGCTCTCCTCCAGCGCGGAGATCCTGCAAGGCGAGGACGCGCCGGACTGTGCGCTGCCGTTCCGCACCTATGGCGGCATCACGAGTTTCCTTGTCCGCTTCGCCAGCATCCCGTTCGCGCTGCCCGGCCTCTTCCGCCGCCTGCGCGCCCTCGCCCCGGATGTCGCGATCTGCGCAATGCCGGCGGCGCTCGACATCGCGATGGTGCTCGCCCTGCGCTGGGTCGGCGTCCCGTTCCACGTCGTTGTGCATGACGCCGACGCCCATCCCGGCGACCGCATTCCCGTGCAGATGATCCTGCAGCACCGCTTGATCCGGAGCGCCGACGGCGTGATTGCGCTCAGCGCCCATGTCGCGGCGCGGCTGCGCGCAATCGGCCTGCCGAGGCACCAAAAGCTGGTGCTGACCGAGCTGCCGCCGCTCATGTTCGGCACCCCGCCGGCGCCGCCCGGCACCCATGGCGGACGGCTGCGACTGCTGAGCTTCGGGCGATTGCTGCCCTATAAGGGGCTCGGCCTGCTGGCGGACGCCATGCACGCCCTCGGCCCGCGCGACGATGTGGAGCTGCGCGTGGTCGGCCAGGGGCCGCCCTCTCCCGAGCTTGAGGCCCTGGCCCGGCTGCCCCATGTCACGGTCGAAAACCGCTGGGTGCCCGAGGGGGAGGTCGGCGCGCTGCTCGCCTGGTCCGACGCGCTGGTGTTGTCACACACCGAGGCCAGCCAGTCCGGCGTGGCGGCCGTGGCGATCGCAGCGCGGCGCTTCGTGGTGGCCACCAGCGTGGGCGGCATTATCGAGCAACTGCGCGACGAGCCGCTGGCCCGGCTCTGCGCGCCGGACGCCCCGGCGCTGGCCGGCGCCATTGCC
>CAIYPH010000920.1 GCA_903928045.1 uncultured Rhodospirillales bacterium | reverse complement strand
ATGAGGAGATGAAGGCCGAACTCGGCGCCGAGGCGGCCAAGCGCATCCTGACCAATGCCGTCGTCAAGCTGGCGAAATCCACCGCGGCCGAGATGGCGAAGCAGATCCCGGCCGGCCAGTCCTCGCTCGACGGGTTCCGCGCTATTCAGCCCCGGTGGACGGCGGAGGACGCGTTGCGCACCGAAACGGTGAAATCGACCGACACCGAGTTCCATTTCAACGTCGTGCGCTGCCGCTATTCCGAGATGTATCGCGAGATGGGCCTTGCCGAATTGGGTGGCATCCTCTCCTGCAACCGCGATGGGGCCTTCTGCGAGGGGTTTGATCCCAAGCTGAAACTCGAACGCACACAGACCCTGATGGGCGGGGCCAGCCATTGCGACTTCCGCTACACGCTCGAGAAGTAGGAGCCCCGCCATGCGCATCGCCATCGGCTCGATGATGCAGGAGGCCAATACCTTCGTGCCCTTCCGCACGACGATGGACACTTTCCGCTCCGTCTACCTGCATTTCGGCGCGGAGATGCTGACCGGCTATGGCCAGGCCCGTGTCGAGGTGCCGGCCTTCCTCGACGTGCTGCGCGCCGCCGGTGCCGAGCCGGTGCCGCTACTCGCCGCCCATGCCGGCTCCAATGGGCCGGTGGAGCGCGCCGCCTTCGAGGAACTCCTCACCGACATGGAGGCACGGCTGCGCGCCGCTTTGCCGGTGGACGGGCTGCTGCTGGCGCTGCACGGCTCCATGCTGGTGGACGACAATCCCGATGCCGAGGGCGAGATCATCGAGCGGATGCGCACCATCCTACCCGCTGGGGTGCCAATCGGCGTCTCGCTCGACCTGCACGGCCACATCACGGCCCGCATGCTGCAACCCAACACCTTCCTCATCGGCTACCGTGAATACCCGCATATCGACATGTACGAGACCGGCGAGCGCACCGCGCGGCTGATGCTCGATACCCTGGACGGCCGTGTCCGGCCGGTGATGGCGCTGGCCAAGCGGCACATGATCGTCTCCCCCGTCAACGCCCGTACCGCCGAGGCGCCACTGTCGCGCATCGTCGCTGCCGCACGGGCGATGGAGGTGGAAGGGCGGGTGCTGCACGCCTCGCTATTCTCCGTGCAGCCCTGGATCGACGTGCCGGACCTCGGCTTTGCCGCCCTGGTCTGCGCCAACGGCGATGCCGCCGCCGCGCAGTCCGTCGCAGAGGAGCTTACCGCGATGGCGTGGGACCTCCGGGAGGACTTCATCCCCGATCTCACGCCGCTCGATGAGGCCGTGCGCATCGGGCTCACCTCGCCCGGCACCACCATCGTCGGCGATACCGGGGATGGCCCCTCCGGTGGCGCGGCCGGCGACAACACCGCCGTGCTGCGCGCCCTGCTCGCCGCCGGGGCCGATCGCGCCGGCCGTCTCTCCTACGTCACCCTGGTGGACGCCGAGGCCGCGGCCGCGGCGGTGGCGGCCGGGATCGGTGCGACGGTGACGCTCAGTATCGGCCACAAACTCACCCGCGATGGCGATCCGCTCACCATCACTGGGCGCATCACCACGCTCTCCGATGGTATCTTCGTGCAGATGGATGCCGGGGCGGAGGGGTTGCAGGCCAATTTCGGCCCCACCGCGGTGATCGCCATCGGCGATATCCGGCTCGCGCTGCGCACTAATCCGGGCTTTGAGTGGGATACCGGGATGTACACCTCGGTCGGCCTGGTGCTGCGGCAGGCCGCGCTGGTGTTCGTGAAGTCTTCCAGCCATTTCCGCGTCGGCTATGGACCCCACGCGGATCGCATCCTCGCCGCCGATACCCCGGGCGCCACCGCCGGCAATATGCGCCGGCTGGTGTTCAACAACGTCACACGGCCGCTCTACCCGCTGGAAGCCTAACCTCGCCGGGTTGGCGCGCGGGAAGGCGGGTGGCATAAGCGAACGATGCGAACACTCTATCACCTCCCCTTGTCCCCCTCCTGCCGCAAAGTGCGGCTGGCGCTGGCCGAGAAGCGGCTGCCGTTCGAACTCGTGGTCGA
Organism: uncultured Rhodospirillales bacterium; assembly: GCA_903928045.1. The sequence continues at coordinate 985 of CAIYPH010000920.1, read as the reverse complement.
GCGAGCCTGGGAGCAGCGCGAGGAATATCTCGAAATCAACCCGGCCGGCACGGTTCCCACCTTGCTCGAAAGCAACGGCTTCCCCGTGCCGGATTCCAACGTGATCTGCGAATACCTCGACGAAGCCTACACCGAAGCCCCGCTGATCGGCGCCACGCTCGGGGAACGCGTCGAAGTGCGTCGCCTGGTCGCGTGGTTCGACGGCAAGTTCGCCGAGGAAGTCACCAGCAAACTCGCCGGCCAGAAATACCTCAAACGTATCTCCGGCCGCGGCGAGCCCGACGCCGGCGGGCTGCGCGCCGGCTACGCCGCCCTGCGCGGGCATATGGACCATATCGGCTGGCTCGCCGAAAACCGGCGCTGGCTCGGTGGCGATAACCTCTCACTCGCCGACCTCGCCGCCGCCGCCCACCTCTCCGTGCTCGATTTCTTCGGCGACGTCGACTGGTCCGCCAACGAAGCCGCCAAGGAATGGTACGCCCGTATCAAATCCCGCCCGAGCTTCCGCCCCCTCCTGCAAGACCGCGTCTCCGGCATGCTCCCCCCCGCCCACTACGCCGATCTGGACTTCTGATCGGCTGGGAACGGGCGGCAAGGAAGGAAGGCGGGGGCTCCGCCCCTCGACCCCGCTGGGGCCTGAGGCCCCAGACCCCCATCCGTTAAGTGGGTGAGAAGAGAGAGAGGGGGCCTGCTCGGTGGTTGCTACCGGTATTATGCATCAGCCGCCACCAGCCTCCAAATGGCGGCGGCGCTGCCCTATCACTACCTATGGAGGGTGAGTTGAGATAGGAGCGGCGCCGTGCGCGCCATTTTAAGGCTAAGCGCCGTTGGCACCCCCCCTTGGTTTTGGTGCGGGCTTCTAGCGCAGATCACTTTTATATAACGCCCCGCCGCCAAAACTAATAGTAGACTTGTTGCGAAAGTCTGCGGCCTAATTTGACCACCAGTTGGTGGCTCCGGGCCAATCTGTCGGCCTCATCAGAGT
>CAIYPH010000919.1 GCA_903928045.1 uncultured Rhodospirillales bacterium | reverse complement strand
GACCATTTCCCAGTCGATCAAGCGCCTGCGCGAGATGGAAGAGCGGCTGGTCGAGAGCAACATCGGACTGACCAAGAAGGAAACCCTGCAGCTGACCCGCGAGCGCGACAAGCTCGAGCGGGCGCTTGGCGGCATCAAGGAAATGGGTGGCCTGCCCGACATCCTGGTGATCATCGACACCAACAAGGAATCGATCGCGGTCAAGGAAGCCAACAAGCTGGGCATTCCGGTGGTTGCGGTGATCGACAGCAACTCCGACCCCGACGGCGTCGCCTTCCCGATTCCCGGCAACGACGACGCGCTGCGCGCCATCGATCTTTACTGCGAACTGCTGTCGGGCTCGGTGCTCGATGGTCTGCAGGCCGAGATGACCGCCGCCGGCATCGACGTCGGCGCCCGCGCCGAGGCGCCGGTCGAAACCGTGCCGGAAGCCGAAGAGCCGGCGGGGGACGCGGCCTGATCCTGCCCGCCCAGTTCAAACCGATTAGAAGAGATGAAGCTTATGGCTGAAATCACCGCATCACTCGTCAAGGACCTGCGCGAGAAGACCGGCGCGGGCATGATGGATTGTAAGAAGGCGCTGATCGAAAACGGCGGCGACACCGAGGCCGCCATCGATTGGCTGCGCAAGAAGGGCCTTGCCGCCGCCGCCAAGAAGTCCGGCCGCGCCGCTTCCGAAGGGCTCGTGGGCATCGCCTCCGTGCCGGCCAAGGCCGCGATGGTCGAGGTCAACTCCGAGACCGACTTCGTGTCCCGCAATGAGGCCTTCCAGGCCTTCGTGCAGGAAGTGGCCAAGGTTGCGCTGCATGTCGGCGAAAGCCTCGATGCGATCAACGCCGCGCCCTATCCGGGCACCGGCCGCACGGTCGCCGAGGAACTCGTGCATCTCGTCGCCACCATCGGCGAGAACATGAACCTCCGCCGCGCCCGCGTGCTCTCCGTGCCGCAGGGCGCGGTGGCGAGCTACGTGCACCAGGCGCTGAAGCCCGGTCTTGGCAAGATCGGCGTGCTGGTCGCGGTCGAAGGGGCGAGCGAAGTCTCCGCCCTCGAGACGCTCGGCCGTCAGGTCGGCATGCATGTCGCGGCCACGCGTCCGGAAGCGCTCGACACCAACTCGGTCGATCCGGCGGCGCTGGAACGCGAGAAGGCGGTGCTCTCCGAGCAGGCGCGCGCTTCGGGCAAGCCGGAGAACATCATCGAGAAGATGGTCGAGGGCCGGATCCGCAAGTACTACGAGGAAGTGGTGCTGCTGGAGCAGGTGTGGGTGCATGACGGCGAGACCCGCGTGAAGGCGGTGGCGCAGAAGGCCGGCGCCAAGCTGACCGCGTTTGCGCGCTTCCAACTCGGCGAAGGCATCGAAAAGGAAGTCGGCGATTTCGCGGCGGAAGTCGCGGCGACGGCGGGGATTGCCAAGCCGTCGGCCTGATCGACGATTGGGCTCTCTTGTTCGGGGCGGGCGGGGCCTTTAGGGTGCCGTCCGCCCTGATCACGTCTGCCCGGCGAGTCGGGAGGCGACGAGTCGGGGGCAGCGGTGCCGGGCGGGAATTGGCGGTCACGGGGTTCGATGACAACGAAATATAAGCGCGTGCTGCTGAAAGTCTCCGGCGAGGCCCTGATGGGGACGCGGGAGTTCGGTCTCGATAACGACACGCTCGCGGCGATCGCGGCCGATATCGGCGACGTCGTGGCGCTCGGCGTCGAGGTCAGTCTGGTGATCGGGGGGGGCAACATCTTCCGCGGCGTATCGGTGGCCGCCGCCGGGATGGATCTCGCCCAGGCCCATTACATGGGCATGTTGGCGACTGTGATGAACGCGCTGGCGATGCAGGCGGCGCTCGAGAAGCAGGGCATCGCCACCCGGGTGCAGTCGGCGATCCCGATGGCCTCGGTCTGCGAGCCCTATATCCGCCGCCGCGCGATGCGGCACATGGAGAAGGGCAGGGTGGTAATTTTCGCCGCCGGCACCGGAAACCCCTTCTTCACCACCGATACCGGCGCCGCTTTGCGTGCGGTGGAAATGGGCTGCGACGCGCTGCTCAAGGGCACCCAGGTGGATGGCGTGTATTCTGCCGATCCGCGCAAGGTTGAGGGCGCCGAGCGGTTTGACGAGCTGTCCTACCATGACGTGCTGGCCCGCGACCTCAAGTTCATGGACGCGGCCGCGATCAGCCTGGCGCGGGAGAACGGCGTGCCGATCATCATCTTCAACATCCGCGCACCCGGGGCTTTCGCCAAGGTGATGCGCGGCGAAGGCAAGTTCACCACGGTCGTCGAGCCGAAATGAGCCGGCGCGCCGATCGTCAGACGCGCACGCATCCGCGAAGAGGAGGTTTGCCATGGCAACCGATTTGAACGAACTGAAGACCGACCTCACCCGCCGCATGGATGGCGCGGTGGAGACGCTGCGCCGCGAATTCGCTGGTCTGCGCACCGGCCGCGCGAGCCCCGCGCTGCTGGAGCCGGTGCGCGTGGAGGCCTATGGCGGCGAGGTGCCGCTCACCCAGGTCGGCACCATCGCGGTGCCGGAGGCGCGGATGCTCACCGTGCAGGTGTGGGACCGCAGCCTGGTCAACAGCGTGGTGAAGGCGATCCGCGATTGCGGCCTCGGCCTCAACCCCGGCGCCGACGGCCAGCTCGTCCGCGTGCCGATCCCGCAGCTCACCGGCGAGCGGCGCACCGAGCTGTCCAAGGCGGCGCATCGCTATGCCGAGGGCGCCAAGGTGGCGGTGCGCGGCGTGCGGCGTGACGGGATGGAGCAGACCAAGGCGCTGGAGAAGAAGCACGTCATCAGCCAGGACGACGAGAAGCGCTGGACCGACGAAATCCAGAAGCTGACGGATTCCTACATCAAGAAGCTTGACGAGGCGCTGGTGGAGAAAGACAAGGAAATCAAGCAGGTCTGAGGGCAGGATGGTAACGGTGGCGGCGAAGGCGGCGGCGGCGGTGGACGGGAAACCGGCCACGGGGAACCGTGCCTTGCCGCGCCACGTCGCCATCATCATGGACGGCAACGGCCGCTGGGCTTCCGCGCGTGGCCTGCCGCGGGTGGCCGGCCATCGGGCGGGGGTGCAGGCGGTTCGCCGCACAATCGAGACAGCGGCCTCGCTTGGCGTGGAATGGCTCACCCTCTACGCCTTCTCCAGCGAGAACTGGCGCCGCCCTGCCAGCGAGGTGATGGACCTCACCGGCCTGCTGCGTCATTTCCTCAAGAGCGAGATTGCGGAGCTGAAGGCCAAGGGGGTGCGGCTCTACTTCATCGGCGATCGCGCCCGCTTCGAGCAGGACATCCAGATCGATCTCGGCCTCGCCGAGCGCGAGACGGCGCATAATACGCGGCTGAACCTGGTGCTGGCGCTGTCCTACGGCGCGCGGGCGGAGATCGCGGCGGCGGCGCGGGCGGTGGCCGAGGCGGCGAAAGCGGGCACGCTCGATCCCGCCGCCTTCGACGAGGCCACTTTCGCCGGCTATCTTTCCACGTCAGGCATCCCGGACCCCGATCTGATCATCCGCACGTCGGGCGAGCAGCGGCTGTCGAATTTCCTCCTGTGGCAGGCCGCCTATGCTGAGCTGCTGTTTCTCGACTTGATGTGGCCGGATTTCGGGCCTGACCAGTTCGAGGCCGCGCTCGCCGAATATGCCCGGCGCGAACGCCGATTTGGTGCGCGTCCTGGCTGAGCCGGCATCTCAGCCGAAGGGTCGTTGGCGCGATCTTGGTGTGCGCACGGCTTCGGCCGCGGTGCTGCTGCCGGTGGGGCTCGGATGCCTGTGGGCGGGCGGTTGGGCGTGGAGCGCGCTGGTGATCCTCGCGGGGGTGCTAATGATGCGCGAGTGGCGGGACATGGCGCGCGGCTGGCCCTATGCGGCGAGCCTGCCGGTTGGGCTGCTGTGGATTCTACCGGCAATCCTCGGGCTGGAATGGCTGCGGGGGCAGCCGCAGGGTGGGCTCGGCAACGTGCTGTTCGTGCTGTGCGTGGTCTGGGCGAGCGATATCGGTGCCTACGTGGTCGGCCGGCTGGTCGGCGGGCCGAAGCTGGCGCCGGCGATTTCGCCGGGTAAGACGCGCTCGGGCGCGGTGGGCGGGCTGCTCGCGGCGATCGGGGTTGGTGCCGCGGCGGCGTGGATCGGGGCGGGGGCGTTTGAGGTGGCGACGGTGACGGCGGCGGGGCTCGGCGTGGTCTCCCAGGCCGGCGACCTGCTGGAATCGGCGGTTAAACGGCATTTCGGGGTGAAGGATTCGGGAAATATGATCCCCGGTCACGGCGGGCTGCTCGACCGCTTTGACGCGGTGCTCACCGTGGCGCCGGTGGCGGCGGCCATCGTGCTGTGGCGAGGCGTGGAGCTGTGGCGATGAAGACGGTCAGCATTCTCGGCAGCACCGGCAGCGTCGGCACGCAGACGGTGAGCCTGCTGGAAGACGCCCCGGACCGATTCCGGGTTCGGGCTCTGGTGGGCAGGCGGAATGTCCCGGTGCTGGCCGCGCAGGCCCGGGCGCTTGGCGCCGAGTGGGCGGTGGTGGCCGACGAGACGCTGCATGGCGCCCTGGCTGCGGCGCTGGCTGGCAGCGGCGTGCGCTGTGCGGCGGGGCGGGCGGCGGTGATCGAGGCGGCGGCGCTGCCGGTGGATTGGACGATGGCGGCGATCACCGGAGCGGCCGGGCTGGAGCCGACGCTGGCGGCGATCCGCGGCGGCGGGGCGGTGGCGCTGGCCAACAAGGAGGCGCTGGTCTGCGCCGGCGCGGTAATGCTGGAGGCGGTGCGGGCGCATGGTGCCACGCTGTTGCCGGTGGATTCCGAGCATAACGCGATTTTCCAGGCGATGGCCGACGGCAACCGTGGGGCGGTGGAGAAGATCGTGCTGACCGCCTCGGGCGGGCCGTTTCGCCTCGCCAGCCGGGAGGAGATGGCGCGGGCGGAGCCGGCGGCGGCGCTGAAGCACCCGGTTTGGTCGATGGGGGCGAAGATCTCGATCGACAGCGCGACGATGATGAACAAGGGCCTCGAACTGATCGAGGCGGCCTGGTTGTTCGGGCTGTCGGAGGCGCGCATCGGGGTGCTGGTGCATCCGCAATCCGTCATCCACGGGCTGGTGCACTACAGCGACGGCAGCGTGCTGGCGCAGCTTGGCAGCCCCGATATGCGGGTGCCGATCGCCCATACCCTGGCCTGGCCGGAGCGGCTGGCGACGGCGGCGCCGCGGCTCGACCTGGCGGCGATCGGGCGGTTGGAGTTCTCCGAGCCGGATCTGGTGCGGTTCCCCGCGCTGCGGCTGGCGCGCGAGGCGCTGGTGGCCGGCGGGGCGGCGCCGGCGATCCTGAGCGCGGCCAACGAGATCGCGGTGGAGGCCTATCTGGCCGGGCGCATCGGCTTCCTGGCGATCGCCGACATTGCCGCGGCGGCGCTCGATCAGCTTGGT
>CAIYPH010000918.1 GCA_903928045.1 uncultured Rhodospirillales bacterium | reverse complement strand
TCTCACCATGGAAAGCAGCCAGAGCTCGTTCGCGATCTGGCGCCTGTGGCTGTCGATGCTGGCCCAGCAGAACGTCGCCATCGTCCGTAACGGCCAGTACAGCTACGGCCCGGCGGGTGAGGCGACCCTGACCCGCATCGCCGACTGGTTCCGCAAAGGCTATGCCCAGGCCGGCCTCGACTACCCAGCCTCGACTTCGCAATTCATGGGCGGCAGCGCAGCCTTCATGATCGGTGATGTCGCAGGCATGCGCGGTGGCCTCGCCGCCCGAGGCCGTGATCGCAGCGGCAACCGCCTCAGCCGCGGCGAGGTTGATGTCGAACACCTGCACGTCGGCGCCTTCCTCGGCGAAGCGCCGGCCGGTCGCGCCGCCGATACCGCCGCCGCCACCGGTCACGATGACGATCTTGCCCGCCAGACCTCGCATGTTTCCTCCGCCATGGTCAGCGCCATCGCCGGATTATGCTGGCGTGGCTTATATAGCAATGGTATGACATATCAGCCACGCCATCGCAAGCGTGATATGGAAATACATTGATGCAAATGAACCTGCCCGACCCCAAAGCTCGGTTCGATGTCGCCAACCGGATGTTCCTGCGGCTCTACCAGGCCTCCAATCTGCTGCATAAAACCGGCACCAAGGCGGTGAGCGCCTATGGCGCGACAACCCAGCAATGGGCGGTGCTTGGCGCCCTCTCCCGCCCCGGCGCGCGCGAGGCGGGGATGACGGTGAAGGACCTCGTGCGCTTCCTCATGGTCAGCCGGCAGAACCTCTCCGCCGTGCTCGATCGGCTGGAGACCGCCGGCCATGTCGAGCGGTTGCGCAGCGAGGGCATGGCCGCCTGCGCCATGTCCGCCTCACAGTGGCCGGGGTGGCGACGTGGGCGGCGATGCAGGGCGATATCCGCGCCTACTACGCAACAGCGCTTGCCGATTTCTCCACCGAGGAGGCCGTCACCCTCTATCGCCTGCTCGACCGCCTGCGCGACAGCCTCGCTGCCATCTCAACGGAGAGTGAGTGAGGCCGGCATCGACCGCTCCTGCCGGCTGCGCTAGACTGCGGCAAAACGCCTGACAGGAGACGCTACCATGGCATTCACCCTCGAATACTTCGCCAGCCAATGCCACGACATTCTCAAGGAGGATTCCGGCCCCGCCGGGCGCGAGCGGGTGTGCGAAGTGGTGCGCCAAGCCCTGGCCTCGCCCGAATTCGTCGCCGAGCACATTCGCGAAGACGGGCCGGAGCGGAAAATCATCTACCAGGACCCCGAGCTCGGCTTCTGCATCCTCGCCCACAACTACATCGGCGCGAAGGAGAGCGCTCCGCACGACCACGGCCCGACCTGGGCGATCTACGGCCAGGCCACCGGCAAAACCATCATGACCGACTGGGAGAAAGTCACCGACGCCGCCCCCGGTAAGCCCGGCACCTGCCGCCCGAAGCGTGTCTACGAGCTGACGCCAGGCATGGCCTACGCTTACGATCCCGGCGTGCTTCACTCCCCGAAGCGCGATGACTCGACGCGGTTGAT
>CAIYPH010000917.1 GCA_903928045.1 uncultured Rhodospirillales bacterium | reverse complement strand
TGTACCGCTCCCTGGTTTGTGCGGAGGTGTACGCCAACGGCATGAATGGACCAGAAAGTTTTTTTGGTTCTTTTTGTTCACAAAAAGAACACGCTTCCTGTCTCAAACCGTGGCGGAGGGGAATGGGAGTTGAACCCACCGAGGACCGTCTGACGGCCCCTACCGGATTTGAAGTCCGGCCGCCCCACCGGGGGCGCTTCCCCTCCAATATCAGGCCTGGAAGGCGCTCAGTTTCCGCCGGTCGGTCCGGCGGAGGTCGCCACGGCGCAGGGTCAGGCCATGGCGGTCGAAGTATTCCAGCACCTGAATCGCCACTTTCCGCCCGGCATTCGCGTCGCCGCTGCCCAGCATGTCGCGAAACGCCGCCGCGTTGAAGCCCTCGCCGGCATCGAGTTCTGCCGCGATGCCAGCCATTTCGAACACGACGGGACGGAGGAAGAAATGGTCCTGGGCCACCTCCACCAGGTCGCCTTGCCGCGCCATCGTCTTGAGCAGCGCCCGCACATGCCGCTCCTCGGCGGCGTGGCGGCCCGCGAGGTCGCGCACGCGGGGCGGGCGGAAGCGCGTTTCGCCACCGAGATCGACTGCGATTACCTCCCACAGCGCCGCGTCGGCTGCGGAGAGGCGCGGGGCATGGTCGGGCAGGCGGAGCCAGGGGCCGCGCGCGGCGATGGCGGCTTCGGCCTGCAAGGCGGCCACCAGGGCGGCGAAGGTGGCGGGCGGCGGCGGAGGATCAAGCAGGCGACGCAGCTGGCCGGCCTGCATGCCCGGCTGATCCGGGTGGGCCCGGTGATGGGCGGCGAGCAGCGCGACGACGCGGTCGCGCATGGCCGCGTGCATCGGCGCGGCGATGACGTGGTTGGCGCCGATCGCCACCAGACCGACCGCAATGGCGGCCTCCCTAGGGTCGCGCAGGGCGCGGTCGCGCCCGAATGCCGCGATATCGATGAGAAAGGGCGGGCAGTCCGCCATCGCCCGCAACGCAGCCTCGGGCGCGGCGGCATCGAGCGCGGCGAGCAGCGCCTGGCGCTCGGGCGTGCGGCGGCGTCGATCCGGCGCGCGTAGATCGAGGATTACCCCGCCGCCGATGGTTCGCTGGGCGGTGACGTCCCGCAGGATGATGGCGTCCATCGCCGCGGCGGCGAGCGGGGCTTCGAGCACGAGTTGCACCAGCCCACTCCCCCCCGGCGGGATCGGCGCACCGAGCGGCACGGCGCGGCCCAGCACCTCGGCGGCGGCGTGGTGCAGGCGGATCGGCGTCCACACGCCGAGCGGCCGGGTTTCGTCGGCCAGAAGGGTGATCCGCGCGTCGATCCGCTGGGTGGGGGCGTGCAGTGCGGGGGCCAGCACCATGCTGCCGCGCCGCACTGTCGTCGTCGAGATATCGGGGCCGGCGAGGTTGAGGGCGCAGCGATCGCCGGCCTGCGCCGTCTCGGCGGCGGCGTTCTGCCGGTGCAGCCCGCGCACCCGCGCCGCGATGCCCGACGGCGAGACCACCACCTGGTCACCGACGGCGACGCGGCCGGAGAGGATGGTGCCGGTTACCACCGTGCCGGCGCCCGCGATGCTGAAGCTGCGATCGGCGGCGAGGCGGAACAGCTGTGCGTCCGACCGCCCTGCCTCCTGCAACGCGGCGAGCGTGGCCGCGAGTTCCGCCATGCCCGCGCCGGTCAGGCTGGAGACCGGCAGCATCGACGCACCGGCGATCGGCGTGCCGGCCAGCAGTGCGGTGATTTCGCCCTGCACGGCGTCGATCCGCGCCGCATCGACCAGATCCGCCTTGGTCAGCGCCACCACGGCGCGGGCGTGGCCGAGTAGGCTGATGATGGCGACGTGCTCGCGCGTTTGCGGCATCACCCCGTCATCACAGGCCACCACCAGCAGCACCACGTCGATACCGTGGATGCCCGCCAGCATGGTGTGGATCAGCCGCTCATGGCCGGGCACGTCGACGAAGCCGATCACCCGCCCGTCCGGCTGTTTCCAGTAGGCGAAGCCGAGATCGATGGTGATCCCCCGCGCCTTCTCTTCCTTCAGCCGGTCGGGATCGGTGCCCGTGAGGTATTTCACCAGCGCGGACTTGCCGTGGTCGATATGCCCGGCGGTGCCGATGATCATGCGAGCTGGGCCAGCAGTGCCGTGGTGTCCTCCAGGCAGCGCAGATCGAGCCGCAGCGCGCCGTGGCGGATGGTGCCGATCACCGGCACGGCGAGCCCACGCAACCGCACCGCCAACGCCTCGACCGCCGCGCCCGAGGCGCGTGCCGGCGGGGTGAGGGCGATGCCGGCGCTCGGGATGGTTTCGACCGGCAGGGCGCCGGAGCCGATCTGGCTCTGGCAGTCGATCACCTCGCCCGCCCATCCCGCCCCGGCCCAGGCCGCCAGCGGGGCGGCGAGCGCCTCGGCCATGGCGCGGATTTCGGCCACCGGCCGCGCGAGCAGCCTAAGGGTCGGCAGGGTTTCGGCGAGGCGGTCGGGGTTGCGATACAGTTTGAGCGTCGCCTCCAGCGCGGCGAGGCGGATCTTGTCGAGCCGCAGCGCCCGCTTCAGCGGATGTTTCGCGCAACGCGCCACCAGATCGCGCCGCCCGGCGATGAAGCCGGCTTGCGGCCCGCCCAGCAGCTTGTCGCCGGAGAAGGTGACGATATCGGCGCCGTCGCTGATGGCATCGCCTACCGTCCGCTCGCGCGGCAGCCCGTGGCGGGTGAGGTCGATCAGCGTGCCGGAACCGAGATCGTCGAGCAGCGGGACGCCGCGCGCATGGGCGAGTGCGGCGAGATCGCGCGGCGCCACCTCGGCGGTGAAACCCTCGATGCGGTAGTTGGAGGTATGCACCTTCATCACCAGCGCGGTGGCGGGGCCGATGGCGCCTTCATAGTCGCGCGCATGGGTGCGGTTGGTGGTGCCGACCTCGACCAGCCTGGTGCCAGCGGATTCCATGATCGCGGGCAGGCGGAAGCTGCCGCCGATCTCGATCAGCTCGCCGCGCGAGACGATGGTCTCCCGCCCCGCAGCCAGCGCCGCCAGCGCCAGCACCAAAGCGGCGGCGTTGTTGTTGACGGCGATGGCGTCCTCCGCCCCGGTCAATTCGCAGAGCAAGGCGCGCACATGGTCGTCCCGCTCGCCGCGCCCGCCGGTGGCGAGGTCGAATTCGAGGGTCGCGGGGGCGCGCATGGCGGCGGTGGCGGCGGCGATGGCGGGTTCGGCGAGCAAGGCACGGCCGAGATTGGTGTGCAGCACGGTGCCGGTGAGGTTGAGCACCGGGCGCAGCGAGGGCTGGGCGGCCGCCTCCAGCGCGGCCAGTGCCGTGTCGCCCACCGCCTCCGCCGCGATCTCCCCAGCCCGCACTCGCGCCACCGCCGCGCGGATCGCCGCCACCGATGCAGCGTGGCCAAACCGCGCCACCGCCGCCGCACCGGGCGGGCTGCGCAGGACATGATCGACGGAGGGGGGGCGGGTGGTCATGCGGCCGAGCATGCCGGGCAAGCCGTCGCCCGGCAATCCGCCGCCTCAGCGGCGGGCTTGCGAGAGTCCCATCAGCACGCCGGAGCCGACGATAATGCCGGCGCCCAGCCAGGTCAGCCCATCCGGCAGATCGGCGAAGGCGACGTAGCCGACCAGCACCGAGCCGATGAGCTGGAAATACTGGAAGGGTGAGACGATGCTCACCGGCGCCAGTTGCATCGCCTTGGCGACGCAGAAATGCCCGAGCCCGCCGAGCACTCCCATGGAGCAGAAATAGAGGAGATGCAGCCCGCTCGTCGGCGTTTTCCATACGAAGGGCAGTACCGCCAGGATGACGAAAGCACCGACCACGGAGCTGTAGACCGCGGAGGTCTCCGGGCTGTCGATGGTCGATATCCGCCGGGTGAGCATCTGGTAGAGCCCGTAACAGGTGGCGCTCGCCACCACGAACAGCGAGGCCCAGTGGAACACCGCGCTGCCCGGGCGAATGACGATCAGCACGCCGATGAAGCCGAGCAGCACCAGCGCCACGCGCAGCTTGGTGGTCCGCTCGCCCAGCAGCGGCCAGGCCAGGAGTGCCACGATCAGCGGCGAGGTCTGGCTGATCGAGGCGGCCTGGGCGATCGGGATGAAGGTGATGGCGAAGAAGAAGCAGAGGTTGGAGGTAAACAGCAGTGCCGAGCGCAGAATCTGCGCGCCGGGCCGACGGGTGCGCAGCAGGGCGATGCCGTGCCGCGGCAGGAAGACGATCAGCAGGAACACCACGTGCCCGAAGGCGCGCGCCCATGACACCTGCAGCGAGTTGTATTCGGCGCCCAGTGTCTTGGCGATGCCGTTCATCACCGGGAACAGCACGCCGGAGCCGCACATGAAGAGGATGCCGAGCACCAGCCGCGGATCGAGCTTCGCCAGCCGGCCGCTCATCCTCGTGGCGCCGCCGCGCGCTGGAGCCGGTCATTGATCGCGAGGCCGAGGCCGGTGTCGGGCACCGGCATCACCGCGATACCGGCGAAGCCGCGGCCCTCGGCATCGAGCCGCCGCAAGCCCTCGAACAGCCGGGCCGCGGCTTCCACCGGGTCTCCCGTTTCGCTCAGCTGAAAAACGGCTCCGGCACCTGGCAAGGCGGGCCCGAAGGCGAGCAGCGCCTCGTCGGGGGTGACCGAGGTGGCGTTCAGCCGCACCTTGAGGGACGGTGCGTAGTGCGACTCCAGCATTCCCGGTCCGCGCAGCACTCCGGGGGTGGCAGCGCGGGCGATCGGGCCGATGAGGGCCTCGATCGTCTCCACCGCCAGCCCGCCCGGCCGCAGCAGGACCGGCCGGGCGCCGCTGAGATCGAGCACCGTCGATTCGACGCCGACCGGGCAGGCCCCGCTGTCGAGCACGGCGGCAATGCGGCCGGCGAGGCCGTCCAGCACGTGGTCCGCCGTGGTGGGGCTCACCGCGCCGGAGCGGTTGGCCGAGGGGGCGGCGACCGGGCGGCCGGTGGCGGTGAGCAAAGCCAGCGCGGCCGGATGCGACGGCACGCGGACCGCAAGCGTGTCGAGCCCGGCGCCGGCCAGCAGGTCCACCCGGCACTCCGGCCGGCGTGGGAGCACCAGGGTCAGCGGTCCCGGCCAGAAGGCACCGGCCAAAGCGCGGGCCAGCTCATTGGCCGCGACGTCGCCGAACGCGGCGGATGCGTCGGGGTAGTGGGCGATCAGCGGATTGAACTGCGGCCGGCCTTTGGCGGCGAAAATCCCGGCGACCGCGCGGCCGTTGGTCGCATCACCGCCGAGGCCGTAGACGGTCTCGGTGGCGAAGGCGACCAGCTGGCCGTCTCTCAGCAGGCCCGCCGCCCGGGCGATGCCGGCGGCGTCATCGATCAGGCGCCCGGTCAACCCTGGTCGGGCAGCCGGCCCCAGCAGATGAAGCCGGGGTTTTCCCAGCCAGGCTTGCCGTACGTGAAGGGCACGCCGGTATTGGCCACCAGCACGGCGCCGCCGGCGGCTTCCACCACTGCCTGGGCGGCCGCGGTGTCCCATTCCATGGTGCGGCCGAAGCGGGGGTAGAGATCGGCGATGCCTTCCGCCACGCGGCAGAATTTCAGGGCCGAGCCGATATTGAGCAGCGAGGCGATTTTCCGCCCTTCCAGATAGGGCGCGAGGCGAGGGTCATCGGCATCGTGACGCGAGGCCACCACCGCCATGCCCTCGGCGGGGATCTCACGCGTCGAGATCGCCACCTGACCCGCCGCGCTGCGCTTCCAGGCGCCGACGCCGACGATGCCGCCGAACAGCTCGCCCTGGGCGGGGGCGCCCACCACGCCCATCACCGCGCGGCCATTGCGGACCAGGCCGATGCACACCGCGAACTCGTCACGCCCGGCCGAGAATTCCCGCGTGCCATCGAGCGGATCGACCAGCCAGAACGCCTCGGCGTGATCGGGCACGTGGCCGCCGGCGATCTCCTCCTCGGCGACCACCGGGATATCGGGCGTCGCGGCCCGGAGGCCGGCGACGATCACCGCCTCGGCGGCGTGGTCGGCTTCCGTCACCGGTGAGGCGTCGGACTTGCGGTTGACGTCGAAGCCGCGGGCGCGGACTTCCATGATTTTCGCGCCGGCCCGCTCCGCGAGGCCGAAGGCGATGTCGAGAAGGGTCATGTCGTCCATACCCCTTATTACGCCGCGCGAGCCGAACGGCAAACCTCCCTTGCGCGCTGCGGCTCGGCGCCGGACAATCGGGCGTCCAACCCAGGAGTTCGCCGTGGATCTCGTCGTTCGCAATGCCCGCCTTGCCTGTGACCCGGTGAACGAAGTCGATATCGGGGTGCAGGACGGCAAGATCGCCTTTGTCGGCACCGGCATCAGCGTCGACTCGCCCCGGGTGTTCGACGCCGGCGGGTGCCTGGTGTGTGCGGGGTTCTGCGAGACCCATATCCATCTCGAGAAATCCCGCATCATCGATCGCTGCGCGCCGGAGCAGGGGCGCAACGCCATGGCGGTGAAGCGGGTATCGGACGTGAAGCATACGTTTACCGTCGAGGACATCATCGCCCGCGCCCGGCAGACGCTGGAGCGCTGCATCGAGAACGGGGCGACGCGGATGCGGGCGCATGTCGAAGTCGACCCCCTCATCGGGCTGCGCGGCTTCGAGGGGGTGCAGTACCTCGCGCGGGAATACGCCTGGGCGATCGATATCGAGATCTGCGTGTTCCCGCAGGAGGGGCTGACCAACAACCCCGGGACCGAGGAGCTGATGATCGAGGCCCTCAAGCGTGGCGCCCGGGTGGTTGGCGCCGCGCCGGGCTATGATACCGACCACGCCGCCCAGATCCGCCGGGTGTTTCAGCTCGCCCATGAATTCGACGTCGACATCGACATGCATCTCGATTTCGGCAACACGCCCGACGAGATGGACCTTCCCTTGGTGTGCGACCTCACCGAGCAGTACCATTTCGGCGGGCGCGTCACCGTCGGGCACATGACCAAGCTTTCGACCATGAAGCTTGAGGACCTCAAGGCGATGGCCACCCGGGTCGCCAACGCCGGCGTCGCGGTGACCGTATTGCCGGCGACCGAACTCTTTCTTATGGGCCGCGATCAGACCGACAACGTGCGCCGTGGCCTGGCCGACGTGAACCTTTTGGCCGAACACGGCGTCAATTGCTCGCTCTCCACTAACAACGTGCTCAACCCCTTCACGCCGATGGGCGACGGCAATCTGATCCGCATGGCCAATCTGCAGGCCAATTGCTGCCAGATCGGCACAAGGGCGGGCATGCGCGAACTTTTCTCCATGTTGACCGACCGCTCGGCGCGGCTGATGAACCTGCCGGATTACGGCACCTCGGTCGGCCACCCCGCGGACCTCGTGGTGATCGACGCGACCTCGCCCGAACAGGCGGTCGCGGAATTGCGGCTGCCGCTGGCGGTGTTCAAGCGGGGGGCGCTGACGGTGACGCGGCCTCGGCCGGTTTTGTATCGGCCGGGGTGAGGGAAGCGCTTCTTTTTTGGAAAAAAGAAGCAAAAAACTTTTACTCCATTGGTGTGTACCGCTGCTGACCATCCCGCCTACGTACGCCAACGGCATGGAACGGAATAAAAAGTTTTTTGTTTCTTTTTGTTCACAAAAAGAACAGCTTATCGATTTTGATTTTGATTTCGAAACAATTTGGACATGCTT
The DNA here is from genome assembly GCA_903928045.1 of uncultured Rhodospirillales bacterium. The sequence goes on along the minus strand of CAIYPH010000917.1, from coordinate 1,661 downwards.
CTGCGATGCAATCCGGAAGCCATTGGGCCTTCGTCGTTCGCGCAATTCGATGCGTGCGCGGGGCGCAGGCGGGCAAGGGCGCGGGCAGGTGCGCGCGGGGGTGGTGGTTGGGTGGGAGGTGGGCGATGCGCGGCGCGGCTTCGGCGCACGACGGGGGCGGCGCGGGCGCAGGTGGGGCGTGGCGGATTTCGGGCGGCGGCGGGGCTTGGAGGTGTTCGGGCGGGAGGTATTCGGGCGGGAGGTATTCGGGCGGGGGGTGTTTGGAATAATGACGGGCGCCGGGGGAGCGGCGGCGAGGCGGTGCATGAGGGCGGCGAAGTCCTGGCCCATGCGGTGCATCTGCGCCCAGAAGGCGCGGCCGCCGGGGAGGAAGCGCCAGAACCAGGAAGGGCCGGCGATGGCGGCGATGAGCGCGCACACGGCTTCCGCCAGACGGACCGCGGGATGCGGTTCGCCGGGGGGTAGCTCGGGGGATGTGGGCGCTGGTTCCATGACGACGATATTAGTATAATAAACTTTTTGGGTCAAGGAGAATTTTCAATTTGGCGTAAAATTTCCCGGGGGATGCGGAGAAGGACGGGGTAAGGAAGGAAGCGCTCCTTTTTTGAAAAAAAGGAGCAAAAAACTTTTATCCCTTTGGCGCGTATCGCTCTCCGCCATCCCGCCTACGTACGCCAACGGCATGGATGGAACAGAACGTTTTTTTGGTTCTTTTTGTTCACAAAAAGAACACCCTTACCTCACCCGGCCAAAATCTCAGCCACCGCCGTCGCCATGACCTGGCAGCCGAGCACGATATCCTCGTCCGCGGTGTTTTCGCTCCAGTGGTGGCTGATGCCGCCGATGGAGGGGATGAAGAGCATGGCGGAGGGCATGACGCGGGCCAGCCATTGGGCGTCGTGCCCGGCGCCGCTGGGCATGCGTTGGTGCTGGCCGGGGGCGAAGCGTTCGGCGGCGCGTTCGAGGGCGTTCTGGAAGCCAGGGTCCATCAAAGAGGGGGTGGAGCGGGAGACGTTGTGGAGCGTGGCGCGGCAGGGGCCTTTGTCGGCGTCGGCGACCAGGCCTTCCAGCGCCGCTTCGAGGCGCTTGAGCACGTCGATGTCGGCGTCGCGGATCTGGAACACCACTTCGGCGCCACCGGGGATGATGGAGCCGGCGCCGGGGTCGAGGGTGATGCGGCCGACGGTCCAGACGGTGCGTTCGGCGCAAATGGTGGGGAAGAGGGCGTCGATGGCGGCGATGAGTTTGACGGCGGCGAGCCCGGCATCGCGGCGGATGGCCATGCGGGTGGTGCCGGCGTGGTTCTGCACGCCCTCGAAGGTGATGCGGTAGGCCCAGATGCCGACGATGGAGGTGACGATACCGATTTTCTCGCCGGTGCTTTCCAGCGTGTCGCCCTGCTCGATATGGGCTTCGAGATAGCCCTTGTAGCGACCGGGCGCGAAGGCGACGCGGCGGCGGCCGGCGAGGCCGGCGGCGGCGAGGGCTTCGCGCATGGTGGTGCCCTCGTATTTGTTGCGCCCGGCGTCGATATCGGCCTCCGAGAAGACGCCGATAAAAGAGCGGCTGCCGGGGAAGCTGGAATAGTGGCCTTCTTCGTCGGCGAAGGAGATCACATCCACTCCGCGGCCGACGGCGCGGGCGACTTCGAGCCCGTACAT
>CAIYPH010000916.1 GCA_903928045.1 uncultured Rhodospirillales bacterium | reverse complement strand
GTTGACGTTGTAGCTCGGCGCCCAGTTGTACTTGTCGAAGCGCTCCAGCGTCACCTGCCGCCCCTGCTCCCAGGAGACGAACTTGAACGGGCCGGCGCCGACGGGTGCGCGGGCGAAATCCTGGTTGCCCAGGCGTTTCACCGCGGTGGGCGAAACCGGCGCCAGTGTGCCCTCGGCGAAGCTCGCGATGGCGGCGCCGAAGGGCTGCTTGTAGTCGACGCGGATGGTGTGGCTGTCGATCACCTTGCAGCCGTCATAGGGGCCGAGCTGGGTGATGGCGCCTTCGGAGGCGGTTTTCGGGTCGGCGATGCTGTCGAAGGTGAACTTCACCGCTTCGGCGTCAAACGGCGTGCCGTCATGGAAGGCGGCGTCGGAGCGCAGCTTGAGGGTGACAGATTTGCCGTCCGGCGCCGCCTCCCAGGCGGTGGCGAGGCCGGGGAACAGCTTGTTGGAGCCGTCCGAGGCGATCAGCGGGTCGAACACCTGCGCGATCACCTGGTATTCGTGGCGTGAGCTGGTGACGCGCGGATCATAGGTGCGCGGCGCCACGTCGTCCTCGCCCCAGGTGACGGTCAGCGGCGCCTGGGCGGAGGCGCCGGTGTTGAGCATGGGTGCGGCGAGCATGCCGCCGACGACAGCACGGCGGGATACCGAGGGTTTGCGGGCGGGCATGGGGTCTCTCCTGAAATGCGGCAAGCCTGGAGTGTGCGGGCGGCCCGGCCGGTGTGCAATCGCCATTTTGCGCCTTGTGCATAAGGGCGGTTTCGTATGCCATGGAGCGATGATGCAGTGCGGCAAACAGGCAGGGCGGTTGGCGTGAGCGTGCGGGCAATCCTCGGGCGGCTCATCGGCGTGATCCCGACGCTGCTCATCACCTGGACCTTCGTGTTCGGCGCCATGCGGCTGGTGCCGGGCGATCCGGTGCTGCTGATGCTGCAGGGCACGCCGATCAGCGACGAGGCGATGGAAGCGGCGCGCGCCAAGCTCGGCACCGATCGGCCGATCGTCGTGCAATATGTCAGCTTCCTCGCCAATGCCGCCCGCGGCGATTTCGGCGATAGTTTCCGCAGCCGCCAGAAGGTGACGAGCCTGATCGCCGCCGAGTTTCCGTTCACCCTGCAACTGGCACTCGGCGGCTTCGTGATCGGCCTGGTGCTGGGTGCGACGCTCGGGGTAGTGGCCGGCGTGTGGCCCAATGGCTGGGTGGATACGCTGTGCATGACGGCCGCACTCGCCGGGCTATCGCTGCCAAGTTTCTGGATCGGCATGCTGCTGATCCAGGTTTTCGCCACCTGGCTCGGCTGGGTGCCGGTTTTGGGCACCGGGTTCGACGCGTTGATTCTGCCCAGTATCTCGCTCGGCCTGTTCCTCGCCGGCGGGCTCGCGCGGCTCACCCGCAATGCCATCATCGAGGTGATGGGGCAGGACTATATCCGCACCGCGCGCGCCAAGGGGCTGGCGGCGTGGCGGGTGGTGGCCAAGCACGCCATGCGCAACGCGGTGATCCCGCCGCTGACCCTGCTCGGCATCCAGTTCGCCCTGCTGATCGGCGGGGCGGTGGTGACCGAGACGGTGTTCGCCCGGCCCGGCATCGGGCGGATGCTGGTGCAGGCGGTCCTGGAGAAGGACTTCCCGGTGGTGCAGGGCGTGGTGGTGCTGACCACGGCTTGCTACGTGCTGATCAACGTCGCCATCGACATCGCCTACGGCATCATCGATCCGCGGGTGCAGGAGTGAGCGACATAAGCCGGCCGTGGTTCATCTCCCGGCTGCTCGGCGCCCCCGGCGCGGTGGCCGGCGCGATCGTGATCGCGGTGATCCTCGGGCTCGCGGTGCTGGCGCCCTATCTCGCGCCCTATGACTGGAACGCCAACAGCCAGGGCCGCCGCCTCGCCCCGATGACGGCCGAGCACTGGTTCGGGTGTGATCTGTTCGGGCGGGATATCTTCAGCCGTGTGATCTACGGCGCCCGCTTCTCGCTGGCGATGGGGCTGTCCACCGTCGCCATTTCGTTGGTGTTCGGCGCCCTGCTCGGCATCGTCATCGCCTATGGCGGCGGGCGGATCGACCGGATCGGCGCGCGGGTGATCGACTCGATGTTGTGCTTTCCGCCGATCATCCTGGCCATCCTCATCGTCGCCGTGCTCGGCGTCGGGCTGATGAACGCGGCGCTCGCGGTGGGCATCTCCGGCATCCCCCGCTTCGCCCGCATCACCCGCGCCGCCACGCTCTCGCTGGCCGCGCGGGACTTCGTGGAGGCGGCGCGCTCGGTGGGCGCCGGCCACACGCGCATCGTGCTGCGCCATCTGCTGCCCAATCTTGCGCCGATCCTTATTGTGATCGCCACGCTCGATCTCGGTGGCGCGGTGCTGTTCACCGCCACGCTCTCCTTCCTCGGCCTCGGCGCCCAGCCGCCCACGCCCGAATGGGGCGCGATGCTGAACGCAGGGCGAGAATATGTGCGCTACGCGCCGTGGACGATGATTTTTCCGGGGTTGGCGTTGTTTCTCACTGTGATGGCGGTGAATTTGGTCGGGGATCGGTTGAGTTTGATTCTTGATCCCAGGCAAAGGGATAGGAGTTAGGAAGGAAGTTCTCCTTTTTTGGAAAAAAAGGAGCAAAAAACTTCTATCCGTTTGCTTCACGGCTTCCCGGAGAGACTCCGAACCAAACGGTTAAAAGTTTTTTGGTTCTTTTTTTAAAAAAAGAACCGCTTCCTTACTTTACCGCAGCCAACGCCATATCAAGCGCATGGCGCAGCCGATTGGCGGCGCGAATGGCACTGACTTCGGCAAATCTTGCGTCATCGCTGTCCGGCGCCGTGCCCGCGAGGCGGCGCATTGCGTCGAGCACCGGCCAGGGGGCGAGGCCGAGGGCGGGATCGTGGTCGAAGCGGTCCCCCTTGGTGTAGTCGAGCGGCACCAAAGCGCGGCCGATCGCCATCAGGGCGGCGTCCTCACCGACGAGGGCGGCGGCGGCGCGCAGGCGCTCGGCGCGGGCGATGAGGCCGGCGAGATCGAAGCGGTCGCCGAGTTTGGCGCGGAGCGATGTGAGTTCGGCGAGGAGATCGCTCGCGGTTTCGGCGTAGTCGAGCGGGAGGCGAGCTTCGCTGAGCAGGCGCCAGAGCGTGTGGACGTAGATGCGGGTGTCGCGGGCGAGGTTGTCGGGGTCGATCTTGTCGATGGTGTCGTGCGGCGTGTGCCACCACCAGCCGAGCCCGGCACCGCGACGGCCTCCGCCGCCGAGCACGCCGGCCGCGGGGTTGATGGTGCTGCCGGCGGGCTGCTCGCTCATGCCCATGTACATGGCGGGGATGCCGATGCCCCAGAAGGACTCGTCGCCGGCGCGGGCCATGCGGTGGCCGGCGTGGGTCTCGCCGCTTTGGGCGAGCACGGCATCGGCGGCGAGCCCGCGCAGTTCGGCGGCCGACGGGGTGTCGGACAGCACGGTGGCGCCGATGCCGCCGGTGCTGTCGACGTTGACGTGCACCACGCAGCGGCGGTTCAGCTCGTCCCAGCGGGTGTCGGCATACCAGGTGGAGCCGGAGTAGCGGCCGTGCGAGTGGCCGGACCAGAAGCAGAGGCGCAGGCCGCGCTGCCAGGCGTCGCGGCGCCCGGCGGCGATGCGGGCGACTTCGAGCATGGTGGCATTGGCGCTGCCATTATCCATCACGCCGTAATACCAAGTGTCATGATGGCCGGAGAACATCACGAAGGGGGCGTCGGCGGGGGCGCCGGCGGGGAAAAGCTCGGCCTCGAGGATGGGCGTTTTGCGCCAACGGGTATCGACCGCGGCATGCAGCGTCGCGCTCACCGGGGCGTTGCCGGCGAGGGCGGCCTTGAGGCGGACGCCGTCGGACTGGCCGACCGAAACCACCACGGTGGTGGGCAGGTTGGCGACGGTCTCCGGCGTCGGGTTGCCCCAGACCGCGGAGATGCACATTTCGTGCGGGTCGTCGTACGGCGCGATGTGGATCTGCCCGGCGGCGCCGGCCTGGCTGGCGCGCAGGCTGACGGCGGGGGTGGCGATGCCGTCGAGCAGGAGGATGCGGCCGGTGACGTCCTGCGCCGCGAAATCGGCGGGGGCGCCGGTGCCGAGATAGATCACCTCGGCGGTGAGCCCGGCGCCCTGGGTAGGGCGGGAGAAGGAGTGGGTGATGGTATGCGGCACGATGCCTGCCATCTCCAGCCGCGCCGCGCCGGGCAGGCTGATATAGGCGTCATGCAG
>CAIYPH010000915.1 GCA_903928045.1 uncultured Rhodospirillales bacterium | reverse complement strand
GCGCCCCCGCGACTCACTCGCTTACTGCCTTTGTGGCGATCCAGCCGATACGCGCGAACCGCGACTCCGCGGGCGGGAGAAACCCGCCCTCAATCCCAGCTGAGGAACCCCTCCATCGCCGAAATCGGCGCGGCGGCCTTCAATTTGGCGATATCCGGCACCGGCCGGGCGGTGCGGGGATCACCGGCCAGCGCCGTCTCCAGCGCCTGCGCCACCGCCAGCACGAAGGCATCGCCGCCGCGCGGGCCGACGATTTGCAGGCCGAAGGGCATGCCCTTGTGGTCCAGCCCCACCGGCAGGCTCACCGCGGGGTGGCCGGGGATGGTCACCGCATAGGCCAGCGACAGCCAGTGGAAATAGGTCCGCGTCGGCACCCCGTCGATCTCCGCCGGATACAGCTCGCGCCACGGGCGGGGCGAGAGCGTGATGGTCGGCGTGATGATCACGTCATGGTCGCGGAAGAAGGACTGCCAGCGCCGGTAGATCTGCGTCTGCGTCTCATGCGCCCGCGCCACGTCCACGGCGCTGTATTTCAGCCCTTCCTCGACGTTGACGCGAATATTCGGTCCGATGTCCTGCGGCCGGTTCCGGTAGCGATCGAGCTGCGCCGTCAGGTACCCCGTCGCGCGGAGCACCTCGAAGGACTCGTTGGTGCCCGAGCAATCCGGCGTCGCATCCGAAGCCTGGCCGAAGGCACCGCGGAACAGCGCAGTCTTCTCGGCGAACACGGCGCGGATGTGCTTCTCAGTCGGCGTGAAGCCGAAATCCGGGGTGAAGGCGGCGCGGATGCGCGAGAGGTCGATCTGCTCGGCCGGGTAGTAATCGCCGGGCGCGCGCACCTGCTTGCCGTAGATGGTGGTGGCCAGCGGATCCCCGCCATCATCGGAGGCCAGCACCGACATCAGCAGGCAGGTATCCGCGACGTTGCGGCCCATCGGCCCCTCAACCCCGAGGCCGGACCAGCCGAGCCCGCGATTTTCCGCCGGCACCGCGCCGGGCGTCGGGCGGAAGCCGACGATGCCGTTGAACCCGGCGGGGTTGCGCAAGCTGCCGCCCATGTCCGAGCCATGGCAAAGCGGCGCCATGTCGGTGGCCAGCGCCACCGCCGAACCGCCGGAGGACCCGGCGGCGGACATCACGGGGTTGAACGCGTTACCTGTCGCGCCATACACGGAGTTACGGGTATTGGCGCCCGCGCCCCATTCCGGCGTGTTGGTCTTGCCGATGATAATGCCGCCGGCATCGCGGATGCGGCGCACCAGCCCGGCATCTTCCGTCGGCACATGGTCACGGAAAATCGGCGAGCCCCAGGTGGTCCGCAGCCCCTTGGTGGGGGTGAGGTCCTTGATGCCGACCGGCAGCCCATGCAGCGCGCCGAGCCGATCGCCGCGCAGCACCGCCGCCTCGGCCGCCTTCGCGGTCTCCCGCGCGCGGTCGAAATCGCGCGCGACCATGGCGTTGACCGCATGGTCCACCGCCTCGATGCGGGAGATGCAGCTCTCCAGCAGTTCGACCGGCGAAAGCTCCTTGCGCCCGATACGGGCGCGGGCCTCGACGGCCGTCAGTTCACAGGGCTCGCTCATCGCTCTGTACCCCCCCAATACTTAATAACCGAGCGCCAGGCCGTCCTTGCGGGGGTCCGACCCACCGACCAGGACACCACGCTTGCGATCGATGAAGATGGCCTGACCGCCGCCGTGCGGGCCGGCGATCGGTTCGGGGCTGTGGCCGAGGCCGCGGAGGGCGGCCACCACATCCATGGGGATGCCGCGCTCCACCTGAATTTTGCCCTTGAGCGGCATCAGGCGCGGCAGGTCGATCGCCTCCTGGATGTCGAGCCCGTAGTCGAAGTGGTTGGTGAGAAACAGCGAATGGCCCATCGGCTGGAAATGCCCGCCCATCACCCCGTACGGCATGATCGCCTCGCCGGCCGCGTTGGTCACCATGCCCGGGATGATCGTGTGCATCGGCCGCTTATTGCCGGCGATGCAGTTGGGGTGGCCACGCTCAACGCGGAAGCCAAAGCCGCGGTTCTGCAGCATCACGCCCGATTTCTCGGCGAGAATGCCGGAGCCGAAGCCCTCGAACAGCGAGTTGATGAAGGAGCAGGCATTGCCGTCCTTGTCCACCACGGTGAGGTAGATGGTGTCCTTGTGGCGGGCGAGATCGCTCTCGCCGGCCGCCGGCAACTCGGTCATCGCGGCATCCGGCCGGATCAGCCCGGCCATCGCCTTGAGGTAGGCGGGATCGAGCAGCTTGGCCACCGGTACGTCAACGCGGCTGGGGTCGGCGAGGAAGGCGTCACGGTCACGGTAGGCGAGGCGCGCGGCCTCGATGTGGCGGTGCAGCCGCTCAACCGAAAGCGGGCCTTCCTTGGCCGGATCGAAGCTGCCGAGCATGCCGAGGATCATCAGCGTCACGATGCCCTGGCCATTGGGCGGGCACTGCCACACGGTATTGCCGCGGAAGCCGATGGAGATCGGATCGACGAAGCCCGCCACCGTGCGCCCGTTGGCGAAATCCTCTTCGGTGTGCAGCCCGCCCTTCTCGCGCAGCGTCGCGACGATATCGGCCGCCACCTCGCCCTCATAGAAAGCCCGCGCGCCGTGCTTGGCGATCTTGCGCAACGTGGCGCCCAGTTCCGCCTGCACGAACATGTCGCCCACCTTGGGCGCCCCGCCATTGGGCAGGAACTTGTGGGTGCCGTTCTTCTGCAGCTTGGGGACGCTGGCCGCCCAGTCATTCGCCACGCGCGGATGGATCGGGTGGCCGCCCTCGGCGAAGCGGATGGCCGGCTGCAACAGCTCGTCCAGCCCCTTGGTGCCGAAGCGCGCCAGGAGGGTCTCCCAGGCGGAAATCGCGCCCGGGACGGTGACGGCGAGCGCCGAGGTGTTCTCGAGCGCCGTAATCTGCCGCTGCTCGAACCATTCGATATTGGCCGCCGCCGGGGCGCGGCCGGAGCCGTTCAGCGCATAGACCCGCTTTTCGCCGGCCGGCGCGTAGAGGCAGAAGCAGTCACCGCCGATGCCCGTCGAGGCCGGCTCGATCACGCATTGCACCGCCACCGCGGCGATCGCGGCGTCAATCGCGTTGCCCCCGGCGCGCAGCACTTCGAGCGCGGCGAGCGTCGAGCCCGGCATCGAGGTCGCGGCCATGCCGCTGGTGGCGAAGACCGGGCTGCGGCCCGGGAAATGGAAATCGCGCATCGAACCCCTCGGGAATATGACAGGCGCATTGCTCGCATCGGTCGCGCCCATTGGCAACCCGCGCGCCGCGCGCAATAACGCTGGCCACAACAACCCGGATATGACCGTGGCGACCATCGAGGACTTCGACAAACTGGATATCCGCGTCGGCACCATCGTTGACGTGCAGGCGTTCCCGGAAGCGCGCAAGCCGGCCTATAAGCTGTGGATCGACTTCGGCGGCGAGCTCGGCGTGAGATGCTCCTCGGCGCAGATCACCGTGCATTACAAGATGGACCAGCTGCTGGGCCGTCAGGTGATGTGCGTGGTGAATTTCCCGCCCCGCAAGATCGGCCCCTTCAAAAGCGAGGTGCTCACCCTCGGCGTGCCCGATGCCGAAGGCGCGGTGGTGCTGCTGAAGCCGGACCTGAAGGTGCCGGATGGCGGGAGGCTGTTCTGATGGCGCAGAAATACTACGCCGTTACCTGGGACCAGTTGCACCGTGACGCAAGGGCGCTGGCCTGGCGGTTGATCGAGCGCGGCCCCTACAAGGGCGTGGTCGCCATCACCCGCGGCGGCCTGATCCCGGCGGCCATCATCGCGCGCGAAATGGAGGTGCGGCTGGTGGAGACCGTCTCCATCGTCACCTATGGGCGCGAGGACAAGGAATGGACCGAGATTGGCGAGCCGCAGGTGATCAAGGCGCCGGTGGCCGCGGGTGACGGTGAGGGGTTCCTCATTATTGACGACTTGGTCGACACCGGGACCACCGCGAAAGTGGTGCGCGCCCTATTGCCCAAGGCGCATTTCGCCACCGTCTACGCCAAACCCGCCGGCAAGCCGCTGGTCGATACTTTCGTCACCGAGGTGAGCCAGGATACCTGGATCATGTTCCCTTGGGACACCGAGCCGCAGTTCTCGGTGCCACTCGCCAAGCGAGACCGTGGCACTGAGTTCTGAGAGAGGCGACGCTTCAATTCTAAGATATTTTGCGCTAAAATAGAGAATATTTCAGCCGAGAGCGCCTCCCCCCATGTCATCCACCCAATCACGCACCCTCATCGCACTCGGGCTCGTCGTTCTGGCGATCGGCGGCCTGTTCGTCGCCGATCCCACGGGCACCTGGGCCAGGATGACCGCCTATCTGGGCTCGCGCACCGGCGTGCTGCAGGACCATGTCGCCTTCATCACGGGTATAGTGATCGTGCTGGCGATTGAGGTGATGGTGCTGGGTTACGAGAAGAGCAGCGTTCCCCGCCTGCTGCCCCCCTCGCGCTCCGGCTGGATGGATATCCTCATTTTCGTGCTCAATCAGGTTGGCCTGATTGGCGCGCTTGCGTGGATTTTTACCTTTTCGACCGCCTCGGTGGTGCCGGCCTGGTTGCGCGCGCATCTGCCGGCGAACTTGCTGCACCTCGATAGTCCCTGGCTGCAGTACGTCTGGCTTCTCGTCGCGATCGATTTCACGCGCTACTGGATGCACTATGCCGGACATAAGCTTGGCTGGTGGTGGCAGTTGCACGCGTTTCATCACGCGGCAACGGAAATGAACGTGATCACCACCAATCGAGGCCACCCGGCCGAGCTCGGGCTGCAAATCATCATACTGGCCATTCCTACCGCGTTGCTCGGTGGATCGATGGTGGATTTTTTCATTATCAACGTCTTGTTCGCCGTTCATGCCGGCCTTACGCATTCAATGCTGCCATGGGATTTCGGCTGGATCGGCCGCTGGGTGCTGTATTCGCCGATCGGCCACCGCATCCACCACTCCTTCCTGCCCGTGCATATCGACAAGAATTTCGGCTCGATCTTTCCCATCTGGGACCGGATGTTCGGCACCTGGTACGGCGGCACCGTGGTCAACGACGCCATTGGCATCGACAACAACCCCTATAACCAGGAAAATCCGGTGTCGGACCTGGTCGGCTGCGCTCTGCGCTTCTATGGCGCGCTGGTTGCCCCGATCCGCCGCCTGATCGCCTCCTGATCCCCGACGCGGAGCACCAAATGATATCGGCCAACTGGAACTACCCGACCTCCATGCGCGTCGGCGCGGGGCGCATCGCCGAACTCGCGGATGCCTGCAAGGCGGCCGGCATGACCCGCCCGCTGCTGGTGACCGACCCCGGGCTTTCCGGCCTGCCGATGATCGCCCGCGCGCGCGAAATCTGCGCCAAGGCCGGCATCCCCGTGCTGGTGTTCGATCGCGTGCAGCCCAACCCGGTCGATCGCAACGTGGCTGACGGGGTGGATGCGTTCCGCGCCGGCGGGCATGACGGGGTGATCGCCTTCGGTGGCGGCTCGGCGCTTGATTGCGGCAAGGTGATCGCATTCGCCGCCGGCCAGACCCGCCCGCTGTGGGATTTCGAGGACATCGGCGACTGGTGGACCCGCGCGGACGCCTCCGCCATCGCCCCCATCGTCGCCGTGCCCACCACCGCCGGCACCGGCTCTGAGACCGGGCGCGCCGGCGTGATCACCAATAGCGAGACCCACACCAAGAAGGTGATCTTCCACCCCCTGATGATGCCCAAGGTGGTGATCGCCGACCCCGAACTCACCGTCTGCCTGCCGAAATTCGTCACCGCCGGCACCGGGATGGACGCGCTGTCGCATTGCCTGGAAGCCTATTGCGCGCCGGGCTACCACCCGATGGCCGATGGCATCGCGGTGGAAGGCGCGCGGCTGGTGCACGAAAACCTGCGCATCGCGGTACAGGATGGCGGCAACATCGCCGCCCGCACCAACATGATGGCGGCGGCCTCCATGGGCAGCACCGCCTTCCAGAAGGGGCTCGGCGCCATGCACGCCCTCGCCCACCCCATGGGCGCGCTGCTCAACACCCATCATGGCATGACCAACGCGGTGTTCATGCCCTATGTGCTCGCCTTCAACTGCCCCGCCATCGAGGAGCGCATCGCCCGCCTCGCCGCATATTGCGGCATGGCCCCGAGCTTCGATGCCTATCTGGACGCCGTGCTGGCGCTCCGCCGCGACGTAGGGGTGCCGCACACGCTGAAGGAGTTCGGCGTCGATCTGGCACAGATCGAGCTGATGTCCGACATGGCGATCGTTGATCCCACCGCCGGCGGCAACCCGGTTCCGCTCACTCGCGACATCGCCATGTCGCTCTACCGCAAGGCCTATGAGGGGACGCTCTGATCCCCCTCCCCGCCCCCGGGGATTCCACCTAGACTGCGCCGCAATAACAAATCCCCGGGAGTCCCACGCCATGCGCCTCACCCGCCGCTCCGCGCTCGCCAGCGCCGCCACCCTCTTCGCCCCCGCCATCGCCCACGCGCAATCCGCCATCGTGCTGCGCTGGGGTGACGTGCAGGCCCCCACACACCCCGCCTCCCAGGCGGCCGAGCGGGCGGCCAAGGAAGTGAAGGAAAAGACCGCCGGGCGCGTCGAAATCCAGACCTTCCCCTCCGGCCAGCTCGGCGGCTCGCGGGACATGGTGGAGGCCACCTCCTCCGGCGCTATGGGCCTGGTGACCGAAGGCGGCGCGCTGATCGGCCAGTTCCTCCCGCAGATGTCCATCATCGAGGCGCCCTATATCTGGAAAGACGCCGCCCATATGGGCCGCGCGCTCGCCTCCAGCTTCATCGAGGACCTCAACAAGAGCCTGATCGAAAAGCGCGATCTGCGCATCGTCGCCTCCACCTATTACGGCAAGCGACACCTCACCACCGGCAAGCGGGAGGTCCGCACCGTCGCCGACATGGCGGGCTTCAAACTGCGCGTGCCCGAAGTCGATACCTTCGTCGCGATGACGGAAGCCTGGGGCGCCAAGGCGACGCCGATGAATTTCGGCGAGCTCTATCTCGCCCTCTCCCAGGGCGCGGTGGACGGGCAGGAGAACCCCCTGCCGACCATCCAGGCCGGTAAGCTGTTCGAGGTGCAGAAATACCTCGTCCTCACCGGCCACATCATCACGCCGCGTTTCGTCGTCGCCAACGAGACCACCTGGCGCAAACTCACCGCCGCCGACCGCGAGACGGTGACTGCCGCCATCAAATCCGCCGCCGCCTGGAACGACTCCGAGATCCTCCGCCAGGAGGACAGCCTCGCCGACACCTTCAAAAAGGCGGGGATGACGGTGATCGAGCCGGATGTGGAGAGCTTCCGCAAGCCGGTGCTCGCCAGCCTGCCCAAGAAGTTCGAAGCCAAATGGGGCAAGGGCCTGTGGGACCGCCTGCAGGCAATGTGACCGCACGTTTGGTCGCCCGTTTCGACCGCGCGCTGGCCCTCGCCGCGCTCGTCCTGCTCGCCGTGCTGCTCACGGTGGTCACGCTCGGCGTGATCACCCGCGCGGCCGGGGACCCGCTGGTGTGGACGGACGAGGTCTCGCGCTTCCTGATGATCTGGCTCGCCTGCGCAGGCTGGATGCTGGCCAGTCGCAAGCGCGGCCATATCCGCATCCGCTACTTCGCCGACAAGCTGCCTGCCCTGCCCAAGCGCGGCGTTGAATTCATCCTCCAGGCCGCCGTGCTGCTGTTCGGCCTGCTGGTCGCCCGCCACGGCTGGACCCTGCTGCTCCGCAATCTCGACCTCGAGGCGACTACGATTCCGGTGCCGATGGCGGTGATGTACGTGCCCATCCTCCTGGCCGGCGCACTCACTGCGATCCAGGCGGCGTGCGAGTGCCTAGAATCCCTGCGGGGCGCGCGATGACCACGCTGATCGTCGAGATCGGCGCCGTCTGGCTGGTCGCCATCCTCGCCGGCCTGCCGCTCTACGCCTCGATGGGGCTGGCCGCCTTCGCCTTCGTCCACTTCGGCGGCCTCAACGACAGCATCGTGCCGCAGAAAATGGCGCAAGCGATCAACTCCTTCCCGCTGATCGCCGCGCCCCTGTTCATCCTGATGGGCAATATTCTGGGTGCTGCGAAACTGACGGACCGCATTGTCGCCTTCGCCTCCGCCTGCATCGGCTGGGTGCGCGGCGGCTATGCCCATGCCTCCATCCTCGCCTCGATGATTTTCGCGGGCATGGTCGGCTCCGCCGTGGCCGATGCCGCCGGCACCGGCGCCATCGAGATCCGCGCCATGCGCCGCGCCGGCTACCGGGCGGAAACCGCCGCGGCCATCAACGCCGCTGCCGCCACCATCGGCCCGATCATCCCGCCCTCGCTGCCGATGGTGATCTACGGCATCACCGCCGACGCCTCGATCGGCCGGCTGTTCCTCGCCGGCGTCATCCCCGGCATCATGATGGGCATTTCGCTGATGCTCATGGTCGCCATCGTCGCACGCCGCCAGGGCTTCGAGCGTGACGTGTTCGGCGGCTGGGGCAACATCTGGGTCACCTTCCGCGACGGTTTCCCCGCTTTGATGGCCCCGGCGCTGCTGCTTGGCGGCATGTTCAGCGGCCTCTTCACCCCCACCGAGGCCGCCGCGGCGGCCACGCTCTACGCCCTGTTCCTCGGTTTCGCCGTCTATCGCACGCTCAAAGTCGCCGACCTGCCAAACCTGCTGATCGACAGCGCCGAGACCACCGGCCTGGTGACCGTGCTGGTGATGGTGGCAGGCTCCCTCGGCTGGTGCATGTCGATCTCCCGCCTGCCACAAACGCTCACGCCGCTGCTGGTCGGCACCATCGGCAGCCCGCTGCTGTTCCTTTTCGCGGTCAACCTCATCCTGCTCATCGTCGGCTGCTTCATGGAGGCCCTGGCCGCGATACTGCTGCTGATCCCAATCCTGGTCCCCGCGGCCGTGACCTTCGGGATCGACCCGACGCAGTTCGGCCTGATCATGATCTTCAACCTCATCCTCGGCACCATCCACCCCCCGGTCGGCGTGGTGCTGTTCGTCACCTCCCGCATCGCCGGCATCAGCTACGAGGCAATGTCGCGCGCCATCCTGCCCTGGCTGACGCCGCTGCTTGCCGTGCTGCTGCTGATCACCATCTTTCCTCCGCTGACCACCTTCCTGCCGAACCTATTGATGCCCTGAGGCGGAGACCAAGTCTTTGAAAAACATTATTGTTTGCCTCGACGGGCTGTGGCCCACTCCCGGGCAGGAGGTGTGGCCGCTGACCACGACCAACGTGTTCCGGCTGTTCGTCAACCTCGACGGCACGGACACGCCGGAGTGCCTATTGCGCGCAGCCGAGCAGGAGCGCACCGCCCGCACCGAGGATGGCCGCCTGATCCAGACCGCGCTGTATCTCCTGCAAGGCGGTGACCCCACCGATCCGCTTGCGCGTATGCTGCGCGATGCACCAGGTGGTCGTTTCCTGCTACCGGTACTGCGCGGTTACGGCTTCATTGCCCGAAACTACGATGCCGGTGACCGTATCGTGCTGGTCGGCTTCAGCGCCGGCGCGACGGCGGCGCGCGTGCTGTCCGGCCTGATCGCGGCGCGCGGCCTGCCCGATCGGGCGCGGTGTGATCTCAAGCCCGACGGTGCTGCGGAACGGATCGGTGGGTCGATGTGGCAGGATTGGCGGCGCGGCGTGCTGGCCCGGCGCGCCTCCGTTGTGCGGGCGCTCGATGCCGCGCTGGCCGAACTTCCCGGCTTCTTCACCGCCCCACTGACCGCGCCGCGCCATACCAGCGTCCCCATCGAGGCAGTGGCGGTGTGGGAGACCGTGGGAACGCAGGGTATTCCCGACCATTTTGGGCTGAACCCAGCGATCGATCTCCATCGTTTCGCCGATATCACCCTGCCGCCCGGCACCGTCTACGGCTTCCACGCACTCGCGATCGATGAGCGTCGCGCCGATTGTGCGCCAACCTATTGGGAGCCCGATGCCAGGGTGCTGCAATATTTGTTCCCTGGCGCGCACGAGGACGTTGGCGGCGGCATGGCGCAAGGCGAGTGCGGACTTTCGGATGCTGCGCTGGAGTGGATGATCGACAATCTCGCCATGCTCGGCCTGCGTTTCGCCACCGCGCCCGGTTGGACGTCGGCGCCAGACCCACGCGGCATCGGCCATCAGCCCTGGCGCGATCCGCCGTATAACAGCCGCGCCCAGGGGCCACGCGAACTACCCGAAGGTTTGTCGCTGGCACGCGTCACCCGCGAGCGCCTGGCTGCCGGACCAGTGCAGCACGCGCCGGACCTGGCCGCCCGCACGTGGCGCCCGATCAATCTCGGCGGGTATATATGAAGACGGCAATCCCCCACGCGTTCATGTACGATATCCCCGGGCACATTCCGCACAAGCAGACCAGAGTCGCCCCGGACGGCGGGTGCTGCTAAGATCGGGCTGATAGTTCGGGAGGCCAAGTGACATGATCGAACTCGCGCCAGATACGCTCAACAAGCTCCGCGAGGTCAGCACTGCAACCGTAACCGCACAGCTGATCAAAATCGCGAGGCTTCGCACGCGATCGCCTCTGGGCGTAAAGCCGCTTGATCCGAATAAGGCCCGCTTCGTCGGCCCTGCCGTAACCTTGCGCTATGCGCCGATGCGCGAGGACCTGGACGCGCGAGCCAGCACGGCCAACCCGGACAACCCAACGCGCATCGCAATTGAAACGGCGACACCAGGCAGTGTCCTCGTGATCGACACGGGCGGCTGCGTCGGCGTTGGCACCATCGGGGATATCCTGGGAGCACGGCTGATCTACCGGGGTATTGCCGGAGTGATCGCCGATGGCGCAATGCGCGATGTCGGGCCGCTCGCACAGATGAGCCTGCCAATCCAGTGCCGCGCCAGCGCGCCGCCGCCGTCTTCAGGCGCGCTGCTTGCCGTTGGCACCGGTGAAGCCATTGGCTGCGGCGGTGTTCTGGTTGAACCAGGTGATATCGTCTGCGCTGACGAGGATGGCACGGTCATCATTCCGCGCCATCTCGCCGACCGCGTTGCGAGGGACGGGCTTGAGCAGGAGGAGATCGAGGTTTTTATCAAGGCTCGCGTGCTCGCAGGCGAGCCAATTGAGGGGTTTTATCCGGCAACAGAACGAACATTGCTCGAATACGAGGCGTGGATCGCAGCGGGCCGCCCTGGCATTCTGCCGGTGGCCTGATGGACGGTCTGGTTGCCGAGTTGATTCGCCTGGAGTTGCTCGATGGCCGTGGACTGGAGCGTGCCCGCGCAGTTGCCGAGGAGACTGGACGACGGCTGGATGGGGTGATCGTTCAACTAGGATTGGTGGGCGAGCGGTCGATGGCCGAGGTCTTGGCTGCCGTAAGTAGCCTCCCGCTCGCCACGCCGGCAGATTACCCGGAGTTGCCCGTCCTCCCGGACCGATTGAAGCCGAGCTTCTTGCGGAACGCTCGCGTTTTGGCATTGCGATGCGACGATGAAACACTCACCCTTGCCGTAGCCGACCCATTCGATGTGTTTACCCCGTCGGCCATCCGCGCGGCGACCGGGCGCAACGTGATTCGCATGGTAGCGGTGCCCGTGGAACTCGATGCGGCTCTGGCAAACCTGTTCCCAGTCGAAAACCCTGACAACGCCGACAGCGCCATCACCGGTGAGCCGATCTTAGCCGAGGAAGCTGAGCGACTGAGAGACATGGCGAGCGAAGCGCCAGTTATTCGGATCGTAAACCAAATTATTACCCGCGCGGTTGAGGCTCAGTCCAGCGACATTCACATCGAGCCATTCGAGGATCGGTTGCGCGTGCGCTATCGTTTCGACGGCATGCTCCACGAGGCCGAGACGCCACCAGCCCGACTTTCCGCGGCGATCGTGTCGCGCGTGAAAATCATGGCACGGCTCGATATCGCGGAACGTCGCCTGCCGCAGGACGGCCGTATTCGCATGACGATCCGTGGGCATGACGTCGACTTCCGGGTGGCCACCGTTCCGTCCTTGTGGGGCGAGACAGTGGTGCTGCGTGTGTTGGATCGATCAGCTGTTGCGTTTGACTATACCCGCCTAGGTCTGGCACCCCACGTGATTGATCGACTGTCTTCTGCTCTCAATCAACCGAACGGGGTGCTGCTCGTTACCGGCCCTACCGGCAGCGGCAAGACGACAACGCTGTACACAGCTTTGCTCGCGCTGAACGCGATGACACGAAAGATCATTACAGTCGAGGACCCAATCGAGTTTCATCTTGCCGGGATCAATCAAATCCAAGTGCGGCCGCAGATCGGCTTGAGCTTCGCGAGTCTGCTGCGATCGATCCTTCGCCTTGACCCCGACATCATTATGATCGGCGAAATCCGCGATACGGAAACCGGACAAATAGCCGTTCAGGCGGCTTTGACCGGTCATTTCGTACTTTCGACGCTGCACACCAACAGTGCCGCAGCAAGCATCACCCGGCTGCGCGACATGGGTATCGAGGACTATCTCCTCACGTCGGTCCTTCGAGGCGTCCTGGCGCAGCGTTTGGTACGCAGACTCTGCGCGCACTGCCGGCGCGAGAGTGAAATTCCTGCGGCGCTCGATGAGCGCTACAGGCTGGCGGCACGGTGCGACGGCCGTGCAGCGCGATTATGGCATGCCGTGGGCTGCCCGCGTTGCAACAACACAGGGTATCGTGGTCGGCTGGCCATCGCCGAGTTCCTCGTACCCGATGCGGAGACTACGAGGTTAGTCCTGGCGCGAGCCGACGAGAGTGAAATTGAGGCAGCTGCCATTCAATCCGGCATGAAGACGATGCTCGATGCCGGTTTGGAGGCGGCATTGGCCGGCGACACCACCATCGAGGAGGTTTTCCGCAGCGTGCGTGCGGAGTCGTAAGTGCGGTGAACAGCTACCGCTATCGCGCAATCAGCGCCAACGGGATGATCCAACAGGGCATCGTCGAGGCGATTGATGAGAAATCGGCAGTCAGGCAATTGCGTGATCAGGGCATGCTGCCCGTCGAGATCGCGCTTGACGCCAAAGCCTGGAGATTTCGGCGGTTACTCTCAATTGAGTTTGTGTGGCGGCGTGGCCTGGGCGCAGAGGCACTTGCCGAAGCTACACATGAGATTGCGACAATGCTCAAGGCGGGCCAGGACCTCGACCGGGCGCTGCGATACGTCGTCGATACTGCGAACCAACGCGCTGTGCGAGATTGTTTCGACGATGTCCGACAGTTCGTGCGCAATGGCGCCACGTTGGCCAGCGGGTTGGAGCGTCATCCGTCCAGTTTTCCGCCGTTATATATTGCGGTCGTACGCGCGGGAGAGGCTGGAGGACGGATCGCTGAGTCGCTCGACAGGCTCGCGCTGTTGCTCGAACAGGAACGGGTGATGGCCGCTGCTATCCGCGCTGCTCTCATCTATCCCGCGATGCTTACCGTAGCCGCTGTTCTCGCAATTTCCGTGATCCTTACCGAGGTACTGCCTCAATTCGTTCCCCTGTTTGCAGAAGCTGGCGCCACCCTCCCGGCATCAACGCGCATACTCCTTATCGTCGGCGATTTCGTAAGTAGCTATGGTTTGCTTCTATTGCTTGGCCTACTTTGTGTGATAACCACGGTGCGAGCCGCTCAGCGGAACGATGGTTTCGCATTCGTGATCGATCAACTGCGCCTACGGATGCCGATATTCGGCGTGGTTCATCGCGAAATCCTTGCCGCCCGCTTCACGCGCACCCTGGGTACGCTTCTGGCAAACGGGGTACCATTGATTGCGACATTGCGTATCACTGCTTCAGTGGTGCAGAACCGTGTAGCAATCCGCGCGGTTCGGGATGCCACGATCGCAAGTGAGCGAGGAGCCGGCCTCTCCAGGACGATCGTGGCATCCGGGATTTTTCCGCTGCGTACTGGGCAGCTGTTGCGGTTAGGGGAGGAAAATGGGGAACTAGCCGCGATGGCACTGCGGGCCGCCGACATCCACGACGAACGCGCGCGTCGCATGATGCAGAGCCGTTTGTCGTTACTGATGCCGAGCATCACCATCACCTTGGGCGCCATCATTGCCGGCATCGTGTTTGCTTTGTTGAGCGCAATGCTGAGCCTCAATGACCTCATCAGCTGACCGCCGCGGGGTGCAGTCGTTTGGCTTCACACTGCTCGAACTCCTGGTAGTTCTCGCCATCATTTC
>CAIYPH010000914.1 GCA_903928045.1 uncultured Rhodospirillales bacterium | reverse complement strand
GAGATTGGCCACCAGGCTGCCGGCGCCCATGATGCCGCCCATGAGATGGGGCGGGAAATTTTCGCGGATCAGCACCGCGTAGAGCGGCATCACCCCGCCATAGGCCATGCCGAACACGATGGCGACCGCATAGAACTCGGCGATGTGGCTGGTGAAGAAATAGGTGCCGGCGGCGGTGGCCTGCACCATCAGCCCGACCACCAGCGCCCGCTTGGCGCCGTAGCGATCGCCGGCGAGGCCGAAGACCAGCCGCCCGAGCAGGCCGGCGAGGCCCTCGACACTATAGATCGTCACCGCCGCTAATGGGGCGATGCCGCAGGTGATGGCGTAGCTGACAGTGTGGAAAATCGGCCCGGCATGGGTGGCGCAGCAGCAGAACCAGGTGAGGGCGATGACCGCGAAGATCGGCGTGCGCAGGGCCTGGAGCGTGGTCATCCCGGCACCCGCGGCGGCTGGCCCGCCCCGGGCGGCGGCGGGAGCGCGGCGCACCAGGAGCGCCGCCGGGATCATCGTCGCCCAGGCCAGGACGCCGACGCCGAGCAGCGCGGTTTGCCAATCCCATTCGGAGACCAGCCAGCGCGCGAAGGGCGAGACCGTCATCGGTGCCACCGCCATGCCGGCCGAAACCAGGGAGACGGCGAGGCTGCGCTGGCGGTCAAACCACAGCACGACGGTTGCCATCAGCGGCGAGAAAATCGCCGCCGTGCCGATGCCGACCAGGAGGCCGTAGACGATCTGGAATTCCAGCAGCGAGGTGGCGCGGCTCGCTAGCGCGGTGCCGAGGCCTAGCATCACGGTGCCGATCAGCAGCACCGGGCGGGGCCCGATGCGGTCCGACAAGGCGCCCCACAGGAAGGAGGCGGGGGCCATGGCGAGGAAGTTGATGGTCATCGCACTCGAAATCCCGGCGCGGGACCAGCCGGTGGCGGCCGCCATGGGGTCGAGGAAGACGGCGAGGGAGAACATCGTGCCGGCTGACATACAGCCGAGCAGCGCGCCAAGGGCGACGATGATCCACCGGTAGCGCTCCGTCATCGTGTCCCCCTCGCCTTTTCGGCCTAAGCAGCCAGATAATCCGCAAAATAATCGGCCGACGTCAATCTTTTCGCGGTGAAGCCCATGCGGTGGGCTTCGGCGGCGAAGGCGTCGATCTCGTGAGCGCAGGCGTCATAGCCGACGGGGTGGAAGTCCGTCCCCATGGCGGCGATGGTCTTCTCCAACTCCTCCTCCAGCCACGGCGTGGCATAGGGGAAGCCGCGGATGGAGGCGACGAACATCGCCTCGGCGGCGGCGAAGGCGTCGGTGAGGGATTTGGCGATCCAGGGGTTCGCCTCGAACAGCGCGCGGCGGATGACGATAAGGTGCTGCGGCGGGAAGCAGCGCGTGGCGGTGAAATACCCCTCCTCCACCGGGCGGAAATCCGGGAACAGTCGCGCAATCGGGCCATGCACGGGGTGATAGCGCTCGGGCCGTGGCGGCGAGAGGATGGCGTCCAATTCGCCGTCGATCAGCATGCTCGACAGTGAGCGGTCGGCCGGCGCGTTGAACACCCCCTCCGGCAGTTTCTGGTCGAACGGCGCCGACCACGGGGCATCGATATTGCCGATCCACCAGGTGAAGCTCTCGGGCGGCGCGCCGAGATGGCGCAGGAGGTGGCGGTACCAGATGCTGCCCGAGGCAGTGTAGCTGTAGGAGCCGACGCGGGCGCCCTTGAGATCGGCGATGGAGCGGATCGGGCCGCCCTTGCGCACATAGATGTCGCGCGCCGTGAAGTTGCGCAGCGGGAAAATGGGCAGGCCGACATTCATTTGGTCACCCCGATCGACCGCATAGAGATGCTGCGCGCAAGACCATTCGCCGCCATCCACATCGGGGGAACGGGCGGCGAGGCTCAACGCATTGGCCCGCTTCGGCCAGGAGCCGCTGTCACCTAGCGCCATGGTGAGTTCGATCCCCTGCGGCTTCACCGCGCCGGTGGCGAGCGGCATGACGCGGGCATAGTCAGCGCAGGCGAGGGTAATCTTCAGGTCGGCCATGGGGGTCCTCGTGGAACGGGGGAGTTCGGCAGGATTGACCACGAGCGCGCCGAGGGCAAGGCGGGCGCCCCGTGATCAAGAAATTTTTCCAAAATGAGGAAATCACGCTTGACTATCATCCATCAGTTCTTTATATGTTCTTTATGAACCATATGGAGTGACGAAGCAAGGATGCCCCGATCGACCGCCCTGCCGAGCAAGCACGCTCCCGGCATCACCGCCCTGCTCGGCGGAATGCTGGGTGTGCTGCTATACGCAGTGCTCTGCCCGATGTGGGCCTGGGCGCGGCGGAGCGGTGCGTACTCTCGGGCAACACAGCTCGAAGGGGTCGTCGCCGCGGTGCTCGAGGCGGAGTCCGCCATCACGCTCGAACTGGAGCCGATCGAGGAGTGGGAATGGCGGCCGGCGCCCTGGCGGGCCGGTCATCTGCTGCCCGCGCGCCATCGCCGCGCCCTCGCCATCCCCCTGCCCTGCCGTAAACTCAGGCTCTGCGCGGTCGGCCGCGGGCCTCCGTCGCCCGCATCCTTGTCAGCATCGCTCCTAACCGGCATGGCCTGAAGTCCGTGCGCGGTCGCGCACCCATGCCTATCGTCTAGACCTGGAACTCCTCCATCCGCTCCACCGAGCCGCGCAGCGCGTCGGACCAGGCCTTGGAAAGGCGACGGAAGTATTCGTCGTCGTTGTCGATCCGGCGGACCTGGCGGATGTCGAGCGACCCGGTTTCGTAGACCAGGAGGTCGATCGGCATGCCCACCGAGAGGTTGGAGCGCATGGTGGAATCGAAGGAGAGCAGGATCAGCTTGGCGGCCTCGCCGAGGCGCATGGAGGACTGGGTGACGCGGTCGAGGATCGGTTTGCCGTATTTATGCTCGCCGATTTGCAGATAGGGCGTGTCGTCCGTTGCCTCGATGAAGTTGCCCTCGGCGTAGATCTGGAACAGCCGCGGCGGCTCGTTGCCGATCTGGCCGCCGAGGATGAAGGAGGCGGCGAATCCGGCGCTGGCTTCGAGGGCTGGGCCGTCGACATCGCGGATGTCGCGCACCGCGGAGCCGATCAGGCGGGCGGCGCGATACATCGAGGTGACGGTGAAGAGCGTGGGGCGTTTGGGGTCGGGCTCGGCCTCCATCTGCTCGTTCAGCACGCTGACGACGGACTGGGTAACGGCGAGGTTGCCGGCGGTCAGCAGCACAAGCGAGCGGTCACCGGGCTTGTTCCAGTAATGCAGCTTGCGGAAGCGCGAGATGTTGTCGACGCCGGCGTTGGTGCGGGTATCGGCGGCGAAGACGATACCCTGATCGAGGCGAAGGGCGACGGCGTAGGTCATTGTTGCGGGCTTTGCTGCTGCACCTGGACGTGAACCTCGAGCGACTCATCGCCGCCACCACGGCGCGAGCCTCGAATCGGGGCAGCATAGGTCGCATCGAGCGCGGCCGCCAACCGCACGTAGCGGTCGGTCGGGCAGATGAGATTGGCGACATCGAAGCCGATCCAGCCGAGCCCGTCGACCCAGGCTTCGGCCCAGGCGTGGTGGGCGGGTTCGACCGGGCCGGCCTCCATCAGCAGGTAGCCCGTCACATAACGGGCGGGAATGCCGGCAACGCGGGCAGCGGCGATGAAAATATGAGCATGGTCCTGGCAGACCCCCTGCCCCGACGCCAGTGCCTCGGCGGCCGTGGTTTCGGCGCCGGTGACGTCGGTGCGGTATTCGACCTTGTCGCGGATGCGGGCCATGAGATCATGCAGCCAGGGCACCGTGCCGCCCGGGGGAATGGGGGTCACCAGCGCCTCGATCGCGGCGTCGGGGGCGGTGAGCGCGGTGCGGCGGAGGTACACGCGCAGCGGCACGGTTTCGGCGAGGCCGCGCACCAGGCCGGCGCGGTCCTCCACCTCGACATGGCCGCGGGCGGTGATCTCCACCAGGCGGTGTGGCCCCTCGACGGTGAGCAGATGCAGCGCGTTGCCGAAGCCGTCCCGCGTTTCGGTGAGGCGGCCGGTGGGGTGGGAGACGATCTGCCAGTCGATCGCGCGTTGGCCCTCGAAGCTGCAGGGGGTGAGCCGCAGGCTCTGGATGCTGTAGGAGGCTTCCGAGGTGTAGTGGTAGCGGGTGGTGTGTTCGATCGAGATTCGCATCGACGCCGCCGATCAGCCGTTGAAATGGTAGGCGCTGGCGATTTCACTCGCCAGGCGGTTGTTGTTCGCGATGAACGCGACCAGGAAGTCATGCAGCCCGGCTTGCAGGATGTGCTTCATGTCGCCGCCCTGGAGTTGCCGAAGGGTGGATTCGGCGGTGGCGGCGCAGGGCGCCACGGTACCGTAGGACTCCGCGAGCCCGGCAAGGCTGGCCGCCAGCTCCATGTAGCAGGAGCGCAGCGAGCGCGGCATTTCGTGGTTGAGGATGAGGAAATCCGCGATGTGCCAGGGCTTGAAGGCGTCGCGATAGACCCAGCGGAAGCTGCGATGGGCGGAGACCGAGCGCAGGATGGCGGAGAGCTGCGTGCTGTCGACGCCGCCGCCGGCGAGTTCGTTCTCGGGCAGCAGGACGTAGTATTTCACATCGAGAATGCGGGCCGTGTTGTCCGCCCGTTCGATGAAGGTGCCGAGCTGGGTGAAGTAGAAGGTGTCGTTGCGCAGGATGGTATTGAGCATGGCGCCGCGGAACAGGGCCGAGCGATCGCGGATCCAGTCGAGCAGTTGGGGCAACTCGCCGGCCGCGAGACAGCCGGCGGCGAAGGCGGGGTAGTCGAGATAGGCGGCGTTGAGGCTCTCCCACATGTCCCGCGTGATGGCGGTGCGCTGGGCGCGGGCGTTGCGCCGGGCGGTGGTGAGGCAGGAGAGCACGCTCGATGGATTATCCTTGTCGAGCAGCATGTAGTTGACGACGCCGGCCGTTTCCACCCGCTGGTGGCGGGCGAGGAAATCGGCCTCGCAGCCGGCGCTGCGCAAGGTGGCGCGCCATTCGGAATTGCCGCCCTCCTGGGGCAGCAGGGTCAACCGGTAGCCGACCTCGAGGAGGCGGGCGATCTTCTCGGCCCGCTCCATGTAGCGGGCCATCCAGTACAGGTCGTTCGCAGTGCGGCCGAGCATGGTCCCTACTCCTCCAGCACCCAGGTGTCTTTGGTTCCGCCGCCCTGGCTGGAATTCACCACCAGGGAGCCCTTGGTGAGGGCCACGCGGGTGAGGCCGCCGGGGGTAAGGCGCATGCGGTCGCCGAGCAGCACGAAGGGCCGGAGATCGACATGGCGGGGCGAGAGGCCCTCATTGGTCAGGGTCGGGCAGGTGGAGAGCGCCAGGGTGGGCTGGGCGATGTAGCCATGCGGGTTGGCCTTCACCTTGGCGCGGAACTCCTCGACCTTGGCCTTGGTGGAGGCCGGACCGACCAGCATGCCGTAGCCGCCGGAGCCATGCGTCTCCTTCACCACGAGATCGGCCATGTTCTCAAGCACATAGGTCAGTTCGTCGGGCTTGCGGCAGTTATAGGTGTGCACGTTCTGCAGGATCGGCGGGCGGCCGGTGTAGAACTCGATGATGTCGGGCACGTAGCTGTAGATCGACTTGTCGTCGGCGATGCCGGTGCCCGGGGCGTTGACGATGGTGACGCGGCCGGCGCGGTAGAGGTTGAAAATACCGGGCACGCCGAGCATGCTGTCGCGGTTGAACACCAGCGGGTCGAGGAAGTCATCGTCGATGCGGCGGTAGACGACGTCGACCTGCTTCAACCCCTGGGTGGTCTTCATCATCAGCTGGCCGCCGGTGACCACGAGGTCCTGCCCTTCGACCAGTTCGACGCCCATGCGGTCGGCGAGGAAGGAGTGCTCGAAATAGGCGGAGTTGTGCAGGCCCGGGGGTAAGCACGGCGATGGTGGGTTCGCGGTCGAGATTGGAGGGCGCCACGCTCTCCAGCGTCGCCCGGAGGTCCTCGGGGTAGCGCTCGACGGGGGCGACGCGGTTGGCGCGGAAGAGATCGGGCAGCATGTGCATCATCGTCTCGCGGTTCTCCAGCATGTAGGAGACCCCCGAGGGCGTGCGCGTGTTGTCCTCCAGCACCGAGAACTCGTTCTCCCCGGTGCGCACGATGTCGATGCCCATGATGTGGGAGTAGATGCCCCGCGGCGGTTCGGCGCCCATCATCTCCGGCACGAAAGCCGCGTTCTGGATCACCAGGTCCACCGGCACGCGCCCGGCGCGCAGGATCTCCTGGCGGTGGTAGATGTCATACATGAAGGCATTGAGCGCGCGCACCCGCTGCTCGATGCCGGCGGCGAGCTTGCGCCACTCGGCTGCGCTGATGATGCGCGGCACGATGTCGAACGGGATCAGCCGCTCGGACGCCTCCTGCGCGCCATAGACGGCGAAGGTGATGCCAGTGCGGCGGAACATCGATTCCGCCTGGCTGGACTTGCGGTGCAGTTCCTCGCCGGTATGGCCTTCCAGCCATTCGGACACGCCACGATAGGGCTCGCGCACCCGCTTGCCCTTGCCGATCCCGCGCATTTCATCGAATGCCACGATGCCGCTCCGCCTCCACGTTCAAGTCACTGCATTCGTTAAGGCAAGACTCGGGCCAGAGCCAGAGCAAGTCTCTATGCCAGCGCGCCGAGCCGGTCGAATACCGCCCGGCCGCCGCGCAAAGTGAGGTCGGCACGTGTTTCGGAACGTGTCAACGACTTT
>CAIYPH010000913.1 GCA_903928045.1 uncultured Rhodospirillales bacterium | reverse complement strand
TATCTGCGTGCTCGACCCCACCCGCCGGCGCATCATCACCGCGTCCGACCTGCATGAGACCGACTACACGCCCTGGGAGGGCTGGGAGGCCCATGCCTGGCCCTGCCTGACCCTGCTGCGCGGCAAAATCGTCATGCAGGACGGTACGCTGACCGGCGATCTCGCCGATGGCGCCTGGGTCCCCCGCACCATCGAC
Organism: uncultured Rhodospirillales bacterium; assembly: GCA_903928045.1. The sequence goes on along the minus strand of CAIYPH010000913.1, from coordinate 10,250 downwards.
CCCGAGATCATCGCCGCCCCCATGGCCCTGTGATCACCGACGCCGAACTGCGCAACCTGCTGACGGACTGCCTGAAACTCTGGGACGTCCCGGGCCGCGTCACCGCCGAAGCGGAGGGGTTGCTCATCACCGCCGGGGACGCAACCTGCCTGGTCCGCCCCGGCCCGAGCCCGACCCGCTGGTTCCTCACCGCCGCAGCCCGCACCCGCCCGGTGCCCTCGGTGCCCGCCTTGCTCTCCGCCGTTCGCCGTGCCTTGGGCGTCCCCTCCGGGATCCGCGCCCGGGTCGGTGCCGGCGCTTCGCTCGCCTGATGGGTGCCACCCCCGTCACCATCGTCACCGGCTTCCTCGGTGCCGGCAAAACCACCCTGATCGGTCGCCTGCTCCGCGATCCGCGCTATGCAAACACCGCGGTGATCGTCAACGAATTCGGCGAAATCGCCCTCGACCACGACCTCATCGCCGCCGGCGACGAGACCCTGCTTCAGCTATCGACCGGTTGCCTCTGCTGCGCCGTCCGCTCCGACCTCGTCGCCACCCTGCTCGACCTCGCCGCAAGACGTGCCACCGGAGAGATTGCCTTCGACCGCGTGGTGATCGAAACCTCCGGCCTCGCCGACCCCGCCCCGGTGCTGCACGCGCTGATGACCGATCAGGCTTTGGGCGAAACCTTCGCCATCGCCGCCGTCGTCACCCTGGTCGACGCCCTGCTCGGCGCCGAAACGCTCGCCGCCCACCCCGAAGCCGCCCGCCAACTCGCCTTCGCCGACCGCATCGTCGTCACCAAGACCGACCTCGCGCCCCAGGCGCCAGCGCTCGCCGCCATCGCCGCCCACAACACCCTCGCGCCGATCTCCGAAGGCCTCCCCGACCCCACCCTGCTGTTCGCCCCCGGCCGCAACGACACTGTGCCGGACACTTTGGCCCGCCACACCGATGGGATCAGCGTATGCCTGATCCGCCGCACCGAACCGCTCCCGGCCCTCGCGCTGACGCTGCTGCTGGAGACCCTGGCCGAGCAATGCGGTGCGAATCTGCTGCGCGTGAAGGGCCTGTTCGACGTCGCCGAGGTGCCTGGCCGGCCCGCGGTGATCCACGCCGTGCAACACGTCATCGCGCCCGTCACCTTCCTGCCGGAATGGCCTTCCGACGACCACACCAGCCGCGCGGTGGTGATTGGAGTGGGTATCCCGCCTCATTTCCCCGCCCGCCTGCTCGACGCGATTTGCAGCGAGGTCAGGGATGAAATGGCCCGCCCTTCATAAGCCCGTCTATTCGTGGCAGCCTGCGCCAGTACATCAGGTTGGAGAACAGCGATGCGCATCGCGGACATGGATTGGCGGATGGTCGAAGACTGGACCCGCAACGACGATCGCGGCGTGCTGCCGATCGGCAGCATCGAGCAGCATGCGGGGCTTTCGCTCGCAACGGATGCCATTCTCTCCGAGCGCGTCGCGGTGGAGGCGGCCGAACCCCTGGGCATTCCGGTCTATCCCGCCATCCCCTTCGGCCTCGCGCCCTATTTCCAGGCCTTCCCCGGCTCGGTGACGCTGCGGGTCGGCACGCTCTGCGCCGTGGTGACGGATCTGCTCGACAGCATGAAGCGCTCCGGTTTCCGCCGCATCGTCATCGTCAACGGCCATGGCGGCAATCAGCCGGCCGCGGCGCTCGCGCAGGAATGGATGATGGACAACCCGGATTGCCGGGTGAAATTCCACAATTGGTGGAACGCGCCCAAAACCATCGCCCGGGTGCGCGAGATCGACACGGTGGCGAGCCACGGCTCCTGGCTCGAGAACTTCCCCTGGACCCGCCTGCCCAGCACGCCGGCCGATGAGGTGAAGGAGATGGTGGATACCGACCGGCTGAAGATGATGCCGCCCTTCGAATCCCGCAACATGCTCGATGACGGCAATTTCGGCGGCCGCTCGCAGCGGCCGGACCAGGAGATGCTGTCGATCTGGAACGTCGCTGTCGCCGAGACGCGCGAGATCATGGAGACCTGGTAGTGGAACCCATCCTGATTTGGGGTGCCGGCGCGATCGGCGGCACCATCGGCGCCTATCTCGCCCGCGCCGGGCATGACGTGACGTTCGTGGACATCGTGCCCGAGCATGTCGCCGCGATGAACCGCGACGGGCTGCGCATCACCGGCCCGATCGAGAATTTCTCCATCCGCGTGCCCTCCTTCACGCCCGATACCGTCATCGGCACCTGGAAGCACATCTTCCTCGCCGTGAAGGCCCACCACACCGCCGAGGCGACGCGGGCGCTTACGCCGCATCTGGCGCAGGACGGCTACGTGCTCTCCGCCCAGAACGGGCTGTGCGAAACGGTGATCCAGCGCATCATCGGGCGGGACCGCACGGTGGGCTCCTTCGTGAATTTCAGCGCGGACTGGATGGGCCCGGGCGAGATCATGTTCGGCGGCCGCGGCGCGGTGGTGCTGGGCGAGGTCAACGGCCGGATGACGCCCCGCCTCGAAGAACTCCACAAGGTGATGCTGGATTTCGAGCCCGGCGCCGTCACCACGACGGAAATCTGGGGCTATCTCTGGGGCAAGCTCGGCTATGGCGCGATGCTGTTCGCCCAGGCGCTGGGCGATCTCGGTATCGCCGACTGCCTGGCGCGGCCGGAACTCCTGCCGGTGTGGCGCGCCCTCGGCCGCGAGGCGGTGGAGGTGGCGCTGGCCGAAGGGGTGGACCCCAAGGGCTTCAACGGGTTCGATCCGCGCGCCTTCATGCCCAACGCCCCTGCCGAGCAGGCCAAGGCCTGCGTCGATGCCATGGTCGCCTTCAACCGGCCGAACGCGAAAACCCATTCCGGCGTCTGGCGTGATCTCGCGATCCGCAAGCGGCGCACCGAGATCGACGTGCAGATCTGGCCGATCGCGGAAATCGGCGCCAAGCACGGGCTACCCTGCCCGACCGTACGCAAGCTGGTCGACATGATCCACGAGGTCGAGAACGGCACGCGGAAAATGACCGACGACAATCTTCTCGAACTCATCCCCGCCTGAAAGGCCTTCGTCATGCATATCCGTTTTGACAACAAGATCGTCGCCGTCACCGGCGCCGGCCATGGTCTGGGCCGCGCCATCGCGCACAGCTTCGCCAACCTCGGCGCCCAGGTCTTCGCGTGCGACCTGCTGGAGGGGCCGCTGGCCGAGACGACCGCCGGGACCACCATCCGCGGCAGCCGTGTCGACCTCGCAGACCGCAAGCAGGCCGCCGCCTGGGTGCACTCGATCGAGCAGCACTGCCAGGGCCGCGCCATCGACGTGCTGGTTAACAATGCCGGCGGCGTCGCCGGCCAGGTGATGCGCCCGCTTGACGAGGTGCCGGACGAGGACTGGGACAAGGTCTTCGCCGTCAACGTCAACGCCGCCATGGCGGTTTCGCGCGCGGCGATGACGGCGATGAAGCGGGCGGGCAGCGGACGCATCATCAATATCTCCTCCGGCGCCGGGCTCCAGGCCTCGCTGACGGGGATCCAGGCCTATTGCGCCGCCAAGCACGCCGTGATCGGCCTCACCCGCCAGCTCGCCCATGAGCTCGGCCCGTTCGGGATCACCTGCAATTCCGTCGCGCCCGGCTTCATCCGCTCCAACCCCTCGACCGAGAAGCAGTGGGAGAGCTACGGTGACGACGGCCAGGCCGCCCTGGTCAGCCGCATCGCCCTCAAGCGCCTCGGCACCTCGCAGGATATCGCCAACGGCGTGCTGTTCTTCGCGTCCGAACTCGGCGCCTTCGTCAATGGCCAGATCATCCAGGTGGATGGCGGAAGATGAGCGTTGCGGCCGTCGACGCCTGGATGGCGGAGAACAAGGCCCGGCTGCTCGATGAGCTGCTGGGCTTCATCGCCAAGCCCTCGGTCTCCACCGATCCGTCCTACAAGCCGGGGATGGATGCCGCCGCCGAGCTGCTGGCGGAGCGGCTGACCCGTATTGGCATGCAGAACGTGCAGCGGCTCAATGCCGGGGGGCATGACGTGGTCTATGCCAATTGGCTGGGCGCGCCGGGCAAGCCGACCGTGCTGGTCTATGGCCATTACGACGTGCAGCCGCCCGATCCGCTCGACCAGTGGGAGACCCCGCCCTTCGAGCCGACGATCCGCGATGGCCGCATCCACGCCCGCGGCGCCTCGGACGACAAGTCACCGTTATGGATCGCGGTCTCGGCGATGGAGGCCTGGATCGCGGTGACGGGCGGGCTGCCGGTCAACGTCAAGCTGATGCTGGAAGGGGAGGAGGAGGTGGGCAGCCGTTCACTGCCCGCCATCATGGAAAGCCATCGCGACCTGCTGGCCGCCGACGTGCTGATCTCCGCCGATGGCGGCCGCTGGCGGCCGGGCACGCCCACCATCAACACCAATTCGCGCGGCAATACCGGCTGCGAAATCACTGTCCGCACGGCCAATACCGACCTGCATTCCGGGCGCTATGGCGGGCCGGTGAGCAATGCCGCGATGGTGCTGGCCCGCCTGCTGGCCACCTTGCACGACGCTGACGGGCGCATCGCGGTGCCTGGCTTCATGGATGGGCTGAAGCGCCCCTCCAACGCCGATTTCGCCTCGATGGCGGCGCTCGGTTTTGACGAGGCGACGTTCTTCAGCGAAATCGGCGCCCGGCCGGGGGCAATCGAGCCTGGAGTGCAGCTATTGGAATCGCTGTGGCTGCGGCCGACCATCGAGGTGAACGGGATCTGGGGCGGCTATCAGGGGCCGGGCGGCAAGACCGTCATCCCCAAGGAGGCGCATGCCAAGCTGACCTGTCGCCTCGGGCCCGGCCAGGACCCGCTGCGCGCGATGAACGCGGTGGAAGCGCATCTGCGGGCGAACCTGCCGGCTTGGGCGGATCTCGAGATGGTGCGCAGCCGCGGCGGCAGTGCCGCCTACATCGTGCCGGACGAGGACCCCTTCCTGCTCGCGGTCGAGGGGGTCATCGCCGAGGTGCACGGCCAGAAGCCGCTGCGCGTCGGCGTCGGCGGCACCTTGCCGATTTCGGCGATGGCCAAGGAGCGGCTGGGGCTGGAGACGGTGATGCTGTCCTACGCGATCGCCGATGAGCGCATCCACGCGCCCAACGAGTTCTTCCGGTTGTCGAGTTTCGATGACGGGCTGAAGGCCTGGGCGCGTGCCTTGCCGGCGTTCGGGGGGGTGACGGTCGCCTAGCGGCCCCAGCCGATGATCGAGGCCCGCATGCTGCCGACGATATGACGGGGATCGATGTCGAAGGTGGTGCCGGCGACCATCATCACGCCGGCGATCACGCAGATCGTGGAAACAAACTCGAGGAATGACATTCCGCGGCGATCGTTCCGCAGATGGGCGAACACAGTGATGATCTGCGCCATGATACTTCCCCTGGACGATGGTCCGCACATGCAACCCGTGCGTGTCTCGGCGATGGCCTGACCGTCTTATTTCGCGCGTTTTATGTTAAGATTTTGTTTGGATTTTCATAAATCCGTACCCGCTCACCAGATTTTGACGTACCATTCCAGCCTCAATCGAGATTGAAGCCCCGGGCACGCGCATAGGCGCCCCAGCCCGGCCGTTCCGGCTGCGCGTACTGGCGGGCCTTGTCCTCGGACCAGCCATATTCCCCATCGGCGCCGAAGAGGTCGTCGCGCCGCCGCTCGCGATAGGGACGCGTCAGGTTCCGCCGCGCGTCGTATTCGGCAATCTGCGCGTCGAGCTCCGCGGCACCGTGGCGATCGACATGCAGCGTCGCGGACAAGGGCAGACGCGGGCTGATGGAGCCGCCATGTGCGGGCCAGCCGATGCACAAGCCGGCGACGGGAAAGACATGGGCCGGCAAAGCGAGGATGTCGGAGACGTCCTGGGCATGGTTTCGGATAGCGCTGATCGGCGTGGTCGTCAGCCCCGCGGCTTCGGCGGCGATGATGAAGGCGGAGAGCACGATCCCGGCATCCACGGCGGCGTTGAAGAACGCGTCGAGGTGGTCATTGACGAAGGGGTGGCCACGCAGCGCATGCAGCCGGCGCTGACGATGATTGTTGCCGCAGAACACCGCGAACGCCGGGGCCTTGGCCGCCCAAGGGTTGTCCGGTAGCAGGGCAGCGAGCGCGGCGCGTTGCCCGGCATCGGCGACCAGCACGATATCGGCTTGCTGGAGGTCGCTCTTGGTTGGCGACGACAGGGCGACCGCGGCGAGCACGCGGAGCAGGGCGGGATCAACCGCGCGGTCGGCATAGGCGCGGATGGTGCGGTGATTGGCCATGCGTGCCAGGGTGTCCGCGCCTGGCAGGTCCTGCGGGAGTTCGGGAGCGGTGCCGAAGCGAGCGGCGAGATGGGCGGCGAGTGTGGCAGGCGGGTCGGCCATGGCGATGTTCCCCTCAGTGGCGCTGATGCGCAGACCTACAGGCGAACGGCGGCGGGATACAGAGGGTATTCAGGGTGCCAGGATGCCGGCTTCGGACACCTGGGGCAGGCGCTTGCGGCGCGCCGGGGTGGCGATGCAGCCGGTGGCATCCCGCTTGAGCACGCGCAATCCGTCGAAGGCGGCTATCTGGTGGTAGCGTGACCAGGCGGTGGCGAATTCGGGATCGGAGGCAATCAGCACACTGACGTAGTTGATGCCCTCGCGGGTATCGACCACGGCGAGATCAGGACAATTGGCGATGAAGTCCTTGGCGACCCAGCGGCGGATCGGCCATTCTCGGGGCGCCGCGCCATCCTGCTTGGCCCGCCAGATTTCGCCCTTCAGCGCCCACATGCTGTCGAACCGGCTGGCCCAGGTGACGCCGGTGTTGTTGACGACGGGAAAGCCGAGCGCGATCCATTCGGAGAAGGCGATATAGGTCCGCGCATGCTCCTTGCGGATGAGCCGCTCGAGCTTCACCTCAGTCGACAGGGTTGGCTCCACCGCGGATTCGACCCAGGGGCGCAGCCGCTCATAATCGGCCACCGCGAAGAGGATCAAGGCGCCGAGCACCAGCGGCACCGGGGCAAGACGGCGCAGATGTGCGCGATGCAGCCCACGCAGAACGTCGCGCAGGGCCGCGGCCGGGTGCGGCGGCATCACGGCGGCGATCCACAGCAACAGCGCCAGCAGGGTCGCGACCGTCGCGGGCAGGCGGTGATAGAACCAGTTCTTGCCCTGGAGCACGAACACCACGGTGGCGGCGATGGCGAAGGCGGTCAGCGTCAACAGCAAATGGCGCTTGAACGGCGAGCGGCGGGCGAGCGTGGTGTGGCTCGACCAGCACAGCAGGACGATCACCGCCTGGCCGAACAGCAGGCGGGAGCTTTGGAGCAGGATATCGATGCAGGGCGTGTCGGTGCCGCCGTAAAGGGCGAGGGCCAGGGGAACCGCCTTCTCCAGGAAGGCCGGGCAGAACGCCAGCACGCCGAGGCCGTAGAGGCCCAGGCTTGCCATCGCGGCGATCGGCGCCGCCCGCAGCACGCGGTGCCCGCGGATGGCCGCCATGATCTCGATGGCGATGATCGCCAGGATGTAGGACGGCTTGAGGGCGCAGCCGAGCCCGGCGGCCATGCCGGCGAGCAGGCCGGTCAACCGTGGCTCCGCCTCGCCATCGAGTTCGCGGGCGTAGAGGCACAGGTAAGGCAGCACGGCGGCGATCAGGAGATGTTCGCGCTGGCCGAATTCGACGCCGGGGAGCGCCATCAGCACGATCCCGATCGTAGCGAACGCCGGCACGGGGCTGGTGAAGACGTTGGCGCGGCCCTGCAGGAGCGCCGCCGACCAGGCCGCGAAACCCAGCAAAATCAGGGCGAAAAAGGGAATCGCCACGAGTTTGGGGGCGGCGCCCAATGCCGCGGCGATCCATGCGGGAATGGCGTAGATCCAGATGATCAGCGGCGGATTGACCTCGACGAGGTCCTCATACAGGCGCTGCCCTTCCAGCCAGCGGCGCGACACGTAGAGGAGCCAGGCGACATCGTCCTTCAATGGGGAGCGGATCGCGGTTGCCAATACGACCGCGGCCACGATGAGCAAAAGCAGCATCGCGATGGTGTCGCGGCGCCAGCCGGCCGGCAGCCGGGCGCGAAGCCGTGATGCCCCAAGTACGGACGCGCTCATACGGCCCGACACCAAGGGTTCAAGGCGACGCTCCGACTCGAATCTGCCCGTGCATCAATCATCACTCGTGGGGACATCCTGCGCGGCAGGGTGTTACGACAAAGTGAACAACGGCGCCAATGCCTTGTGATGTAACGTAATGTGGCAGCAGACATGTCCGCTCTCCTGGCACGATCGAACGGTTGTGCCGGTGTCATCGGGCATTTCTGGCGCGGCGGGATGGCGGAAAGAAGGCGGCGCGGTCTACTCCAGCGTTGCGAGTAGCCCAGCCATCAGCCGGCCGCGCCACAGCAGGCTGTCGATCAGGATGAACTCCTCGAGCGTATGCCCGCCGCCGCCCTGCACACCGAGTCCGTCGAGCGTCGCGATGCCCATGGCGCCGGTGAAATTGCCGTCCGAGCCGCCGCCGGAGCTTTGGTGGGGCAGGGCATGGCCGAGGCCCTTGGCGATGCGCTCGGCATGGGCGTGCAGCGCCAGCACCTTGGCATCCGGCTCCCACACCGGGCGGGTGACGCCGCGGGTGACTTTGAACTGCACGTCATTCCCGGTCGGACGCAGGGCGAGCATGGCGGCCACCCCGCGGTCGAGGTCATCCTGCCGCTTGGCCATGGAGAGCGCCTCGCCGGTGCAGGTGGTGGTGACGCAGTTGACCCACTGGCCGCCATGGATGACGCCGACCGAGAAGGTGCAGTCCTCAGTGGTCATGTCCTCGATGGCGATCAGCTGGCGGGCCATCTCGCGGATCGCCGAGCGGCCATCGGCGAGGCGGGCGCCGGCATGGCTGGGCTTGCCGGTCGACTCCAGATTGAAGCGGGCGATGGCGTAGCGGCCAGTGGTCACCCCGCCATCGAGGCGGCCGGGCTCGGGCACCAGCACGTATTTATGCCGCGCCGCCTCGGCCTCGATGAGGTCCCGCGTCGAGGGGGAGCCGATTTCCTCGTCGGAGGTGAACAGCACCGTCACCGGCAGCTTTGTTGTAATTCCAGCGCGATGCAGCTGCTTGATGGCTTCGAGCGAGAGGTAGTTGCCGCCCTTCATGTCATAGATTCCGGGCCCGTAGCAGCGCTCGCCCTCGCGCCGCCAGGGGAGCGGGCCGAGCGTGCCGATGGGATGGACCGTGTCCATATGCCCCATTACCAGGATGCCCGGCTCGCGCGAGGCATGCGGGAAGGTGGCGCGTACGCAGTCGCCATAGCCCATCCGCCCGGCTATGCGATCGACGCGGGCGCCCATGATGGCGAGCTCGCGGCCGGCGAGATCCATCATTCGGTTGACCGCAGCGGCGTCGAAGGTCGGCGATTCGCACTCTACCCAGGGCCGCAGCCCGGCAAGCATGGTGTCGGCGTCGAAGGGGAGGGCGTTGGGGTCCATTTGGGCATTCCCTGGAAATAGGAGCGGAGAGTTTCGGCGGGTGGTGGCGCTCACGCAAGCCCGAGATAGGCCGCCCGCAGCCGCGGATCATCGGCCAGCGCCGTGGCCTCACCCTGCAGCGCCACCACGCCGTGCTCGATGACATAGGCGCGGCCGGCGATGGCGAGCGACTGCACGACGTTCTGCTCCACCAGCAGTATCGCCAGCCCCTCACCGTTCAACCGGCCGATCAGGGCGAACAGCTCCTCGGTGAGAATCGGCGACAGGCCAAGCGAGGGTTCGTCGAGAATCAGCAGGCGCGGCTCGGCCATCATACCGCGGCCGATCGCCAGCATCTGCTGCTCGCCGCCGCTCATGGAGCCGGCGAGCTGGCCGAGCCGCTCGCCGAGGCGGGGGAAAATATCGAGCACGCGGGCGAGATTGCGTGCCCGATTGGGCCGCCCGCGCAGATAGGCACCGAGCAGCAGATTGTCGCGCACGGAGAGGTTGGGAAAAATCTTCCGGCCTTCCGGCACCTGGATCAGCCCGGCGCGCACCATCGCATCATGCCCGGCGCCGGTGATCTCGGCGCCCTCGAAGCGGATGCTGCCGGCAGTGGGGCGGATCACCGCTGAGAGCGCGCGGTTCAGCGTGGTCTTGCCTGCCCCGTTGGCGCCGAGCACGGCGACGATTTCGCCTTGTGCGACGTCGAGATCGATACCGTGCAGCACCGCGAAGGGGCCGTAGCCGGCGTGAAGGCCCCTCACTTCAAGCATGGGCGCCTCAAGCATGGGCGGCCAGCCTGGCGGCGGCGCCGCGGCCGAGATAGGCCT
>CAIYPH010000912.1 GCA_903928045.1 uncultured Rhodospirillales bacterium | reverse complement strand
GTCGGCGTGTTCTTCATCCCGATGACCGGCACGATGATGAAAACGCCGGCCCCCAAGACCACCGACGGTTAGAGGCTCACATGGACATTCCGCGCATCGACATCGGCCCCCTCTATCATGGCCCGTCGGCCGCGCGGGATGGGGTGGACCAGGCGATCATGGCGGCGGCCGGGCAATCCGGCTTCATGACCATCACCGGATTTCCCGCGGCGATCCCGGTCGATGCGGACACACGGCACGACCTGCTGCGCCTGTTCGCCCTGCCGCTTAATTCGCAGCGCAAACTATGGCGGCAGAAATTCCTGGCCAGTCAGCCCAACGTCTATCGCGGCTGGTTCCCGGCGCAGGACGGCGCGGTGACGGCGAAGGAGGGGATCGACATGGGCCCCGACGTCGCGCACGGCGCCGCCGTGGTCGATCCCGCCGACCCGCTGCGCGAGGCGACGCCCCTGCCGGATGAGGCGGAGCTACCGGGCTGGCGGGCGACGGCCGGGCGTTACTACCGCGGGCTGGAGGAGACCGGACGGCTGCTGATGCAGTCCGTCGCACGCGGGCTCGGCCTGCCCGATCACAGCTTCGATGACGCATTCACCGGCGGCATCTCCACACTGCGGCTGCTGCACTACCCCGTGCGCCATGCGGCCGAACTCGCGGCGATCGATGATCCGGCGCTGTGGGTGGAGCACAATGGCGGCCGCTACGTGGTGAACGGGCGTGCCCATGTCGACTCCGGGTTCATGACGCTGCTGGCCCAGGATGGCGTGCCCGGCCTGCAGGCGCGCTCCCATGCCGGCGCGTGGGTGGACGTGCCGCCCGAGGAGGGCACCTTGGCGGTGAATTTCGGCAAGGTGCTGGATCGCTGGACGGGCGGGCGGATCAAGGCGACCGAGCACCGGGTGATCGGCATGGGCCAGCCCCGCTACTCCGTCCCCTTCTTCCTGGAGCCGCGGGTGGACGCGGAAATCCGCCCTTTGCCGCTGCCGGGGATCGCCCCCTTCGCGCCCTTCCTGTTCGGCGACTACCTCTGGGCGACCATCACGAAGTTCGTCGAATTCCACGGCATGGAGGGCCTGCGCGCCCCCCTGCGCGCGGCCTGAATGGGCGCGCCCGGCGCCGCAAGGCGGATTTTCCTCGCCCTCATCGCCTCGCTGCTGCTCGCCGCCGCCTCGCCCCGCGCCCGGGCCGCGGGGCATGACGCGGAGATCGACGCCGCCATCCACACCATCCTCGCCGGTGACGACGAGGATGCCACCCGCCTCGCGCTGACCAATCTGCGCGCCTGGGGCGATACCGCCGCCGTCGCCCCGCTGATCCAGCTGCTGTTCTGGACCGACGAGCCGGCGCCCATCGTGGAGGCGTTGGAGGCGCTCACCGGCGCGCGCAACGGCGATAAATTCTTCGATTGGATGGTGTGGCAGCAGGACCATCCCGACCTCCACCCCTATGCCGGTTATACCGCGCTGATGGTGGAGCTGCTGAGCGGGCTCGACATCAACTACAACCGCTTCCTGCGGCCGGATATCCGCCACGACATCCGCCTGGAGGAGATCGTATGGGGCGGCGTGAAGGTCAACGGCATCCCGCCGCTCGACAATCCCCGCATGATCGCCGCCGATGAAGCCACCTACCTCAACCCCGATGACCGGGTGTTCGGCGTCGAACTGAACGGCGATGCGCGAGCCTACCCCCTGCGCATCATGAACTGGCACGAAATGGCCAATGACGTCGTCGGCGGCATCCCCGTCAGCCTCGCCTATTGCACCCTGTGCGGCGCCGGGGTGCTGTTCGATGGGCGGGTAGAGGGCGCGCCGCAGGCCGTCACTTTCGCCAGCTCCGGCCTGCTCTACCGCTCCAACAAGCTGATGTTTGACCGCATCTCCGAAAGCCTGTGGAACCAGTTCACCGGGCGGCCGGTGGTCGGGCAGCTCGTGGGCATGAACGTGCAGTTGAAGCCGCTGCCCCTGGTGATCGACACCTGGGCGCGCTGGCGGGCGGCGCACCCGACCACCACGGTGCTGTCGCTGGAGACCGGCTATACCAGGGATTACGGGCCGGGCGTCGCCTACAAAGCCTATTTCGCCAGCCCGAACCTGGCCTTCCCCGCGGGCTATGCGAACCATACGCGGGCGCCGAAAAGCCGGGTGTTCGGGGTGCGGGTGCCCGGCGGGGTGAAGGCCTGGCCGATCGAGCGTTTCGCGGGCGGGGCCGTGATCCATGACAGCGTCGGCCTGCTCGATATCGTGTTGATCGGCGATGCCGCCAGCGAGACGGTGCGCGCCTACGAGGCGGGCGGGCATCGCTTCACCGCCGAGGGTGCCGGGCTGCGTGCCGAGGACGGCGCGTGGGAGATCACCGAGGACGCGCTCCGTGGCCCGGGCGGGCGCAGCCTTGCGCGGCTGGCTGGCAATGTCGCCTACTGGTTCGCCTGGAACGGCTATTTCGGAGACACGCTGGCACCATGAAGACACCGGATGCGATTGCCGCCGACGTCTGGCGCCTCGCCGGCCTCCCCGCCGCCGCGCTGGAGGGCCTCGTGCTGCGCGGGCAGGAACCCGCACTCCCCTCCTCCTTCCGTGTCGATGCCGCCGCCCAGGCGAGCATCGCGGCATCCGGGCTGGCCGCGGCCGAGCTCCATCGCGCGCGCGGCGGCGCGGCGCAGACCGTCACCGTCGACTTGCGCCACGCCGCGACCGAGTTCCGCAGCGAGCATTGGCTGAGCGTCGCCGGCACCCAAGCCCGTTCCTTGTGGGACCCGATCGCCGGCACCTATCGCACCGGCGATGGCGGCTGGGTGCGGCTGCACACCAATTTCCCGCATCACCGCGACGGCATTCTCGCCCTGCTCGGCTGCACCGCCGACAAGGCGGAGGTGGCCCGCGCCCTGCTGGACTGGCAGGGCGAAGCGTTCGAGACCGCGGCGACGGCAAATGGCATGTGCGTGTCGGCGATGCGCAGCTTCGCGCAATGGGACAGCCACTCGCACGCCGCCTACGTCGCCGAGGTGCCGCTCCGCCTCACCCGGATCGGCGATGCGCCGCCCACGCCCTTGCCGCCCGCCGCCGTCCGCCCGCTGGCAGGGCTGCGGGTGCTCGATCTCACCCGCGTCATCGCCGGCCCGGTCGCCGGGCGCACGCTGGCCGCGCATGGCGCCGATGTGCTGCACATCACCGGCCCGGGCGTGCCGAATTTGCCCGGCCTGATCGTCGATACCGGGCGCGGCAAGCGGGCAGCCGAGGTGGATCTGCGCACGGCCGAGGGTGTGGCGTGCCTGCGCCAGTTGGTTTCCGGCGCCGACGTGTTCCTGCAATCCTACCGCCAGGGCGCGCTGGCCTCGCGCGGTTTCGCGCCGGAAGAGGTCGCGGCGCTGCGGCCGGGGATCGTGGTGGCGGATTTGTCGGCCTATGGGGCGGAGGGGCCCTGGGGCGGCAAGCGCGGCTTCGATTCCCTGGTGCAGACCGCCACCGGCTTCAACCATGCGGAGTCCGAGGCCGCCGGCATCGAAGGCCCCAAGCCCCTGCCCTGCCAGGCGCTCGACCACGCCTCCGGCTATCTGCTGGCGTTCGGCACCATGGCGGCCCTGCTGCGCCGGGCACAGGAAGGCGGAAGCTGGAAGGTGACGGTCTCGCTCGCCGCCACCGCCCGCTGGCTGCGCGGCCTTGGCCGCCTGCCGGACGGGCTGGCGGCGCCGGAGCCGACGCGGGCGGACGTCGCTGATTTCCTTGAGGTCACCGGCGCCGTGACCGCCGTGCGCCATGCCGCCGTGTTGTCGGAAACGCCGGCCTTCTGGCCCGCGCCGGCGGCTTTGCTGGGGTCGTCCGCGCCGGTCTGGTGAGAGCGGCCGGACGCCAACAAGAAAAAATGGCCCTCAAATAAGAAATTTCGCTTGCACTTCGCCTTTTAGTTCGCTATACGTTCTCTCCCTGTAAATGGAGTGCAGCAAACCACATGCGCCGGCCGTCCACCTCCCTTCCCGAGCCTGCCCTCGGCATAGCCGCCCTGATCGGCGGTATGCTGGGCGTGCTGCTGTGCGCCGTGCTCGGGTGGATCAGCACGGGCCGGGCGCAACGCCGCGGCGATCTCGATGGAACGGTGACGCCGGTGCTGGCGGCGCGGGATGCCATCACGCTCGACCTGGACCCCATCGTGGAATGGCAATGCGTGCCGGCGCCCTGGCGTGCCGGGCAGTTGCTGCCGCGCCGCCATGCGCATGCGATGAGCCGTGCCCTGCCCTGCCGCTTCATGCGGGCCTGGGTGGCCGTACGCGGGCCGCCCGCGGTCTCCGTCATAGCTTGAGCCTTGCTGACCGCCATGGATTGGCTTCCATGCGCGGATGCTTTGGCGCGCCCGCTGCGCACCTACCCCGCGGGGAGCACGGTAACGCCCGCCGGATCGAGCGCGATACTGACTTCCGTGCCCGCCACCAGGGGGGTGGCAACGTCGGCGCTGATGACGAAGAGCGGGGCGGCAAGGCCGGGCACCGCGACGTCATACTCCATGTGGCTGCCGAGATAGGCCGCCTTGGCGATGATCGCCTGCCTCCCGCCCGCGCCACCGAGCCGCACCGCCTGCGGGCGGATCGCCACCTCCACCTCACCATCGGCGGCGCCGCGATGCGCAACCTCGACCGCCAATCCCCCGATCGTCACGCTGGCCAGATCGCCACCGGTGCGTCGCAGGCGGCCCGGCACCATGTTGGAATCGCCGAGAAAGTCGGCGATGAAACGGCTGGCGGGCTGTTCATAGAGCGCGCGCGGCGCGCCGTCTTGAGCAATACGGCCGGCATTCATCACGATGATCCGGTCGGAAACCGCCAGCGCCTCCTGCTGGTCATGGGTGACGTAGACCACGGTGAGCTTCAGCGATTGCTGCAGCGCGCGGATCTCCTCGCGGACATGCCGGCGCAGCTTGGCATCCAGATTGGAGAGCGGCTCGTCGAACAGCAGC
>CAIYPH010000911.1 GCA_903928045.1 uncultured Rhodospirillales bacterium | reverse complement strand
TCGATCCCTTCCGCCGCATCATTGGCCATCATATTGCGCGTCATCACCTCGCAAGCATAGGCGTAGGCGTCATCCAGCCCGAGCTCGGCTTGGCGGTAGAACGCCTCCTTGCCGATCGCGAGCGTCAGTGGGCTCTTCGCCGCGATCTGCGTGGCCAGCGCCAGCACTGCCGCGTCGAGCGCGTTGTCGGGCACCACGCGGTTGACCAGACCAATGGCGCGCGCGTGGTCCGCATCCGCCATCTCACCGGTCAGCAGCATCTCCATTGCTGCCTTGCGGCCCACCGCGCGGCTCAGCGCCACCATTGGTGTCGAGCAGAATAGGCCGATATTGACGCCTGGCGTGGCGAACCTGGCGGAGGCAGCAGCCACCGCCAAATCGCAGCTTGCTACCAGTTGGCAACCCGCCGCAGTCGCGACACCGTGGACACGGGCGATCACCGGTTTGCGCAGCCGTACGATTCGCATCATCAGCGCCGAGCAGCGTGTGAACAGGGTGCGCATCGTCTCCTCGCGCCCATCGGCGCGCACCTCGCGCAAATCATGCCCGGCGCAAAATGCCGGGCCGGCGCCGGCGATCACCACCACCCGCACGTCGGGTTCCGCTTCCGCCTCGGTGAGCGCGGCATCGAGTGCCGCCATCAGCGCGAATGAGAGTGCGTTGCGCGCGGCGGGGCGGTTGAGCGTCAGCCAAATCACGCCGTCGGCCGGACGGCTGGTCAGCAGGACCGGCGCCGCGATCTCGTTGCTGTGCGAGGTGGCGGCGCTCATGGCCCGAATTGCAGCAGCGCGGAGCCGGACGCAGTCGTGGCCGCCATCGCAGGAGCGACCGCGAGTGCGAAGCTATTGCAGGTTACGTCGGAACCGATGAAGGTCGTCATGCTCGATGTCCCTCTCCGCCTGGCCAGCGCCGGCACCTTGGCCGGGCGAGGTTCACCTAATCTAGGCGCGGGTTCCCTGCCTCACAAGCCGGTTGCGCCGCGTCAGAATGGCAGCAGCACATCCATCACCTGCTGACCCCAGCGCGGCGTCTGCACGTCGGTCAGCTGACCACGGCCGCCGTAGGCAATGCGTGCCTCGGCCATCCGGTCATGCAGCACGGTATTGTCGCTGCCGATATCCTGCGGGCGAATGACGCCACTGACCTGCAATTCACGCAACTCGCTGTTCACCCGAACCTCCTGCCGCGCCGCCACCACCAGATTGCCATTGGGCAGCACCTGGGTGATCACGCCGGCAAGACGCAGTTGAACGGTTTCATTGCGCGCTGTTTCCGCAGTGCCCTTGTTGCTGGTGCCGCCGTTGCTCGACAGCAGGCTCGATGCCGTCGCACCTGCCAGCATGTGGGGCAGGGCGGCTTCCAGGCCGAAGAACCCGGGCAAGCCGAAGGATTGCGTGCCGGCACGCACGGCGCTGGTGTTGTTTTTGAAGTCCGCATTATCCGCAATTTGCACCAGTACCGTCACCAGGTCTCCGACATTGGCGGCCCGTTGGTCCTTGAAGAAGGCGCGGCTGCCATTGCGCCACAGCGACTGGGCCTGCGGCTCGGCGCGCTGCGGCGTTGGCATCGGCATGGTCAGCGGCCGATAGGTCGCCTCCTTGGTCGGATCGCCGCTCGGTGTCATCCCTGGCGGCCGACCGACCTCCGAGAGTCGCTGCAACGATCCACATCCGGTCACCAGGATCGGCAGGATGAGCAGGAGGCGATGTATCATGGCGTACTCCAGTTCGGTAGGTTGGCCAGCGCCGTTCGGCTACCCGGCGGCAACAGCGGCTGGGCGCCGGGCAGCACGCGCACCTCGTCCGGCGCGACAATCTCGCCCTCGACGATGGCGCGAGACGCGGTGTTGAGGATGCGGATGTGCTCGCCCATCGCGCCCGCTTCGAGTGCGAGGCCGGTGGCCGCGAGGCTGAGCCCGGAGGCGCGGAGCCGGAGGGTTACCCGCGCGCCTTTCTGAATTGCCGCGGTCCGGCCGAGGTCGGCGAGCGCAATAGGCTGGCCGACGATGAGCTGCCGGCGAGCTGTTTGCCCGACCACGTCGGCGATTTCACGGGCGACGCCAGCGCGGCCCGCTGCTGCCCGCGTCCTGGCCAGCCGCAAATCCTCGCTCTGCAGCACCGCGCCAGGATTGATCCGACGTGTGGCAACCGGCACCACAACCATCTCCTGCGCGAAACCCGATACGCGGGGCCGCAGCAACCCGATGCTCTCGCCGGTCAACGCAAGCTGTGCGGTGAAGCGGCCGCTGCCGCCGTCCCAGTCCAGTTGCTCGACGGCGATATCGATCGCCACCCCTGGGGGCACCATTGGTGACTGGAAGCCCCCAATGTCGATATCGAGGTCATCACCGGCGCCAACGCCCGACAGCGCGGTGCGCAATACGCTTAGCACCTGGTCACGCGGGATCGGGCGCCCCAGCCGATCGAGGATGACGCGATCGGCCGGAGAGGCCGCTCGCCAGTCGACGCCGAACTGCCGAGCGATCGCCTTGAGCTGGGCGGCCTCGACCACGATCCTGGAGCCAGGTGAGGGGGCCGGGCCCAGCACCCGCTCGCCGCCGGGACCGAGCTCGTCGAACAGGTCCTCCAGCCGCACCACGGCGGCATCGAGGGTGACGATCGGGCGAAGGGTGGCGGCCTCTACACAGCTGCCGGCCAGCAGAATCCCGATGATCCCAGCAGACATGCGGATCAGGTGCATGATTGCTCCTAGCGCAGATTGGTGAGGGTCGAGAGCATCTGGTCGGACGTGGTGATCACCCGGCTATTCATCTCGTAGGCGCGCTGGGCGGTAATGAGGTTGGTGATCTCGCTCACCACGTTGGTATTCGCACTCTCGACAAACCCCTGCAGCACAGACCCGAAACCGGGCGAGGACGGTGCCCCGGTCACCGGATTGCCGCTCGCCGCAGTTTGCAGGAACAGGTTGTCGCCCTGCGCGTCGAGCCCCGCTTCGTTGGGGAAGCTGGCGAGCTGGATCTGCCCGAGCGTGGAGGGCGCCGTCTGGCCGTCGATCGTCACCTGCACCTGGCCAGTGCCGTTGATGGTGACCGACGTTGCATTGCTCGGGATGGTGATGCCCGGGTTCACCACAAGGCCATCGGCGGTGACGATTTCGCCGGCCGGCGAGAGCGAGAAGGTGCCATCGCGGGTATAGGCGGTATCACCCGATGGGAGCGTTACTTGGAAGTAGCCGTTGCCACGCACCGCGAGGTCGAGGCTGTTGTTGGTTTGCTGCAAGTTGCCCTGCTCGTTGATCCGGTAGATTGCCGCCGTCTTCACCCCGAGGCCAACCTGGGCGCCGGCCGGCACCACCGAGCCGCTGTCGGACGAGTTGGAGCCGACGCGGCGCAGGTTCTGGTAGATCAGGTCCTGGAATTCCGCCCGCCGGCGCTTGAAGCCGGTGGTCGTCATGTTTGCGATATTGTTGGAGATGACTTCGACGTTGGTCTGCTGGGCCTGCATCCCGGTGCCGGCGATATCGAGGGCGCGCATTGGGGGGCTCCGGATTAGGCGTGGGGCTGGAGAATCTTGTCGATGGCCGATTGCTGACGATCGGCCTCGGTTTGCACGAACTGGCCGACGAACTGATAGCTGCGCAGGTCGGTCATCATGCGGCTGAGTTCCATCACTGGCTGCACGTTGGAATCCTCAATTGCACCCTGGACGATATTGGGGGTCGGCACCGTCTGGGTCGGCTTGCTCGTGCTGAACAGCCGGTTGCCTTCGGCCCGAAGCCCCAGAGGGTCCGTCGGCTTCACCACCCCGATGCGTGCAACGCGCCCATTCTCGCTGCTCACGGTTCCATCCCCGGTAACGGTGAGCGTGATGTCGGTCGGCGAGAGCTGAATCGGGCGGCCCTGCGTGTCCAGCAACGCGTTGCCACTGCCATCGACTAGCGTGCCGCCGGCGGAGAGTTCGAAGTGACCGGAGCGCGTGAGGCGGACGCCATTGGGTGTGCGTACCGAGAAGAACCCCTGCTGGTCGCCAATCGCGAGGTCCAATGGGTTGCCGGTATGGGTGAGCGGGCCGGGGCGCTGGTCTCGGTAGGTTGCGCGATCCTGCGTGTAAGTGATGGTCTGCCCACCTGGCGGCCCCGAGCCACTGGGCTGGCGCACCAGCCAGTCGGCAAACACCATGCGCTCGGCCTGGAACCCGGGCGTCGCCGAGTTGGCGATGTTGGAGGCGATGGTGTCGAGTGTGCGCTCCTGCGCGGCGAGGCGGGACAGCGCAATGGTGATGTTGTTCTGCATGCAATCGCTCCGGTAGCGCGCCGCCATAAGAAAAGGCGTGCTTCGATCTACCCGTCAGCAACTGCCATGCCAGTCGGAGAGTGGCGGTTTTGCTGTATGTGCGCCACGGGGTGGGTCATTTTTGCCGGGTCACGGGTGTCGCGGCGTGCCATCTGCGGCGCCGCCGTTCAAGCATTGTTAATCAACGCCCCCGACAATCCCCCTCAGCAACCTCCGGATGCGCCGAGCGAGTGCGGACGGACAAGGATCGGGTGAAGGACATGGCGACGGCTGCGGCGACAAGCCCGCCAGCGGAGGCGGCGGAGGGTGGCAAGAAGCGGATCAGCAAGAAGCTGATCATGCTCGCGGCACCGGCTGTCCTGCTGCCTTTGCTCCTTGGCGGCGCCTGGGTGGCAGGGCTGCTGGATCCGCTGCTGGGCAAGGGGAAGCAGGCCGAGGCTGGGAAGGAGGGTGCCGGGGAGGGCGCCGAGCAGCATGGCGCCAAACCCGAAGCCGGTCACGGCGCGGCACCGGCGGCGCACGGTGCGCCAGCCCCGCATGGTGCTCCGGCTGCGCCCGCGCATGGCGCCCCGGCTCCATCCGCGCATGGCGCGGCCCCCGCGGCGCATGGCGACGCTCCCGCCGCGAAAGCGGTTCCCGGCGCGCCGGTGTTTGTCGAGATCCCTGATCTCATCACCAACCTCAACACGGGCGCCAAGCGCGCGATGTACGTCAAGGCCAAGGTCCGCATCGAGGTCAAGAATTCCGATGACGAAGCGGCACTCCGCGCGGTGATGCCGCGGCTGCTCGACTTGTTCCAGACCTACCTGCGTGAAATGCGGCCCGAGGAGTTGCGCGGCTCGATCGGCACCTTCCGGTTGCGCGAAGAACTGATGTCGCGTGCCAATATCGCGGCTGCTCCGGTCCGGATCCAGGACCTGCTGTTCGTTGAGCTTCTCGTCCAATGAGTGGCAGCCAGCAACCAGACACCGCACGCGAACAGACCGACGAGGAACTCGCCGCCGCGTGGGGCGCCGATGCCGACGCCGAGGCCGACCCCCAGGAATCCGCCGCGCCCGCGCCGCCGGCCCGGGTGCTCAATCAGGCCGAGATCGACAGCCTGCTCGGGTTCGACGACGGGCCTGGCGACGGTGAAAGCCGCTCGGGCATGCAGCGCATCATCAGCTCTGGCCTGGTGTCGTACGAACGCCTGCCGATGCTCGAGATCGTGTTCGATCGGCTGGTACGTATCATGTCGACATCGCTGCGTAACTTCACCAGCGACAATGTCGAGGTCAGCATCGACAACATCCTTTCGCTGCGGTTCGGCGACTACCTCAATTCCATCCCGCTACCGGCCATGCTCGCAGTCTTCAAGGCCGATGACTGGGACAACTACGGCCTCATGGTGGTCGACAGCGCCCTCATCTACTCGATTGTCGACGTGTTGCTCGGTGGCCGTCGCGGCACCGCGGCCATGCGGATCGAGGGGCGGCCCTACACCACCATCGAGCGAACCCTGGTGGAGCGCCTGATTCACGTCGTCCTGGCCGACCTCTCGGTCAGCTTCGATCCGCTCTGCCCGGTCACGTTCCGCTTCGAACGGCTGGAGGTGAACCCCCGTTTCGCCACCATCAGCCGCCTCTCCAACGCCACCGTGCTGGCCCGCCTGCGCATCGATATGGAGGACCGCGGCGGGCGGCTCGAACTGCTGCTGCCTTACGCAACCCTCGAGCCGGTGCGTGAACTGCTGCTGCAGCAGTTCATGGGCGAGAAATTTGGGCGCGATTCGATTTGGGAAACTCACCTCGCCGAAGAGCTGTGGAACACCGATATCGACCTCGAGGTAGTGCTCGACGAGCAGACATTCCGCCTGTCCGACATCACATCGCTGGTCCCGGGGAGCCGAATCATCCTCAACACCCAACTCGGTGCAACGGTGCAGTTGCGCTGTGGTAACGCAACGCTGTTCGAAGCCAAAATCGGTAAGCGTAAGAACAACATGGCGGTGCGCATCGAACGTGAAGTGCCGCGTGGCGGGGCAGGGCTGCGATGACGCGCCGCTCAGCAATCTGGAGTTGGCGTCGATGCTAGCAGCCGATATCGCGCTGGCTTTGTTGTTGGTGCTTAATCTCTTCTTCGCCATCCGGCTAGACAACCGGCTGCGCCGTCTTAGCGCGCTTCAGGCCGACATGTCGGGCATCGCACCGGTCGCCGAGGCGCAGTTGCGGGATGCCATTGGCGCTGTTGGTGCCCAGGTCGCCGATGTGACCGCCGCCAGGGTCAGCCTCGATGAGGCTATCGCCGCGGCGC
>CAIYPH010000910.1 GCA_903928045.1 uncultured Rhodospirillales bacterium | reverse complement strand
TGACGGGATCGAAGCGGTTGCAGATGTCGCGGATGCGGTCGAGGTAGTAGTCCTGCTCGGTGAGGCTGCCCTCGACCTCGATGATGAGCATCGCCTCGGCGTCGAGCGGGTAGCCGGCGTGGGCGAAGGCCTCGCAGGCGTGGATGGCCGGGCGGTCCATGAATTCGAGCGCGACGGGGATGATGCCGGAGGCGATGATGGCGTCGACGCAGGCGCCGGCGATTTCGTTGGATTTGAAGGCGGCGAGCATGGCGCGGGCGCCTTCGGGGGAGCGGAGGATGCGGACGGTGACCTCGGTGACGACGGCGAGCTGGCCCTCGCTGCCGGTGAGCAGGCCGAGCCAGTCATAGCCGGCGGCATCGAGATGGGCGCCGCCGATATCGAGGATTTCGCCGGCGACGGTGACGACGCGCAGGCCGAGGAGGTTGTTGGCGGTGACGCCGTAGCGCAGGCAATGGGCGCCGCCGGAGTTCATGTTGACGTTGCCGCCGATCATGCAGGCGAGTTGGGATGAGGGGTCGGGCGCGTAGAAGAAGCCCTCGGCCTGGACGGCCTGGGTGATGCCGATATTGGTGACACCGGCCTGCACGACGGCGCAGCGGTCGGCGTAGTCGATATCGAGGATGCGGTTCATGCGCATGAGGCCGAGCACGACGGAGTCGGCCATGGGGAGGGCGCCGCCGCTTAGAGAGGTGCCGGCGCCGCGGGGGACGACGCGGACGCCTTCGCGGTGGCAGAATTGCATGACGGCGGCGACCTGCTCGGTGGTTTCGGGCAGAACGACGGCGAGGGGGACCTGGCGATAGGCGGAGAGGCCGTCGGTCTCGTAGGGCTTGAGGCGGATCGGCTCGGCGATGACGCCGCTGGCGGGAACGAGGGCGCGGAGCCCGGCGACGATGGAGTCGCGCTTGGCCAGCACATCCTGCTTGGGTTCCGGCTGGGCGATCATGCGTGTTTCCCCTTGGTCTCGGCCCGGCGGGGCCGGCGGGAAATTGAACTTTGTGTCACAAAGCTGCAAGACAGAAAGCGCCCCGGGAAGGGCTTCCCGGGGCGTTGCCCGTCAACGCAGGATACCGCCGCGCGGGGCGGCGCGGAAATCAGCCCTGGCGGGCCTTCATGCGCGGGTTCTTCTTGTTGATGACGTAGACGCGCCCACGACGGCGCACGACGCGGCAGTTCTTGTCGCGCGTCTTGGCAGAACGGAGGCTATTGCGAACTTTCATGGGATCAGGCCTTGGGTCTGGGCGTAAGAAACGGGCTAAATCGAGGGCCGGGAGTTAGAACCCCACCCCGCGCATGTCAAGCCGATCCAGCCTCCAGCCACCGGGAAAACCGCCATGATGACCATCGCCCTCCTCGAAGCCTTCGCCGCCGCCTGGAATGCCCATGATGTGGACGCCCTGATGGGGTTCATGACCGAGGATTGCGTGTTCGAGTCCTCGGCCGGGCCGGATGCCTGCGGGACGCGTTTCGTGGGGCGGGAGGCGGTGCGGGCTAGCTACGCGGCGGTGTGGCAGGCGATTCCCGATGCGCGGTGGAACAACCCCGTGCATTTCATCTCGGGCGACCGTGGGCTGAGCGAATGGATTTTCACCGGCACGCGGCCGGATGGCGGGCGGATTGAGGTGACCGGCTGCGACGTGTTCACCTTCCGCGGCGACAAGATCGTGGTGAAGAACTCCTACCGCAAGCAGCGGACCTAGCCCCTGGTCAAGCGGCGACGCGAAGCTGTGGATCAGCAGCGAATGCAGCCGCAAAAAAATCGAGCGCGACCCGTACTTTCGGCGCCAGATGCCGCCGCGACGGATAGACCCCGCTGATCGGCTGCGGCTTGGGTTGCCAGGCCTCCAGCAATGGCACCAGTTTCCCCGACGCGAACTCCCCATCCACGAACTGCCAGGTCGGCACATAGCCGACGCCAAGGCCGCGCAGAATGGCCTCGCGCACCGCTTCCGTGCTGTTGACGTGCAGGCGGCCGCGCACCGGCACGCTGACCGGCCCGGCCGGCGAGATGAATGACCAATTGGCGCCGCTCGCAAGGCGGTCATCGACGATGCAATCATGCGCCGCGAGGTCGGCCGGGCTGCGCGGTGTGCCGGCCCTGGCGAGATAGCCGGGCGTGGCGGTTACCACCCGCCGCGTCGTGCCGATCCGCCGCGCCACCAGGCCGGGCTCAGTCACGTCGCCGACACGGATCGCCAGATCGATCCCCTCCTCCACCAGGTCGGCGAATGCATCGTTCAGCCGCAGATCCAGCGTCAGATCCGGGTATTGCGCCATCAGCTCCGCGAGCCGCGGCAGGATATGCAGCCGCCCCAGGACGACAGCGCAGTTCAGACGCAACACCCCGCTCGGCCTCCCGCGCAAACGCCCGACCGAGCGCTCGGCAATCGAGGCCGCATCAAGGGCCGCGGTAGCATGCCCATACAGCACGCTTCCATCATCGGTGAGCGTCAAGGCGCGGGTGCTGCGATGGAACAACTGGCACCCCAGATGCGCTTCCAACGCAGCAATCTGCCGCGACACCGTCGGTTGCGAACTCCCGAGATCGGCCGCCACGGCGGTGAAGGAGCCGGCTTCGACAACCCGGACAAAACTGCGGAACAGGGCGAGGAGATCGTTCATTCATCCATAATATGAATGAATCTTGTCCAATCAATGCCCGTTATCCCCTGCGTGCAAATACGGCATCTATCCGCCACCCGATGCGGCACCTCAGCCGCTCGCACTTGAAGGGACCTGACATGAACATCCGGAACACCACCGCCCTCGTCACCGGCGCCAATCGCGGGCTTGGCAAATCCATCGTCGCCGCGCTGCTCGATGCCGGCGCCGCCCGCGTCTACGCCGGCGCCCGAGACCCGGCGACGCTTGCCGCCACGGTCGCGATCGCCCCCGATCGCGTCGTCCCGCTGGCGTTGGACGTCACCAACCCCGATCATGTCGTCGCCGCCGCGGCCGCCGCCACCGATGTCCGCCTGCTCATCAACAACGCCGGCGCGCTCGGCTTCGGCAATGTGCTCGACGCCGCTTTCGAGCGTGACTTCGCCGTCAACCTCTACGGCACCCTGGCCATGGCCCGCGCATTCACGCCGGTGCTGACATCCAACGGCGGCGGCGCCATGGTCAACCTCCTCAGCGTCGTCGCGCTCGCCAGCATGCCCGGTCTCGCCGGCTACAACGCCTCCAAGGCCGCGCTCTGGTCGGTAACCCAGTCGCTGCGGGGCAGCCTGGCCGCGAGCGGCATCGCGGTGCACGGCGTTTTCCCCGGCCCGGTGGACACCGACATGGCCGCGGCGCTGGACATCGCCAAGACCAGCCCCGCCGACGTTGCGCTCGCGATCCTGGCCGGCATTGAAGCCGGCGACGAAGACATCTTCCCCGACGCCATGGCCCAGCAGGTCTATGCCGCCTGGAAAACCGACCACAAGGCAGTCGAGCGCCAGTTCGCCGCGATGTGAGGCGTCGCCGGAGCGGTCCTATCCCAAGGACTTGTAGAACCGCTCCGGCCCCTCGACCTCCTCGATCCGCCCGCGATCGATCAGCAGGAACCGGGTCGCCACCGCGGCGACGAAGCTGCGATCATGCGACACCAGCACGCAGCTCGGCGCATGGGCAAGGATTTCAGCCTCCAGTCGCTCCTGCCCGGCGATGTCGACATGGTTGGTCGGCTCGTCCAGCAAATAGAAATTCGGCTCGATCAACCACAGCGCCAGCAGCCCGAGCCTGGCCTTCTGCCCCGGTGACATCTGGGCGATCGGCCGCCGCTGCATATCCACGCTGAACCCGGCACCCGCCAGCAGCGCCGTCGCCCGCTGATCACCGGGCCGGAACGTGCCCGCGATATACCCATGCGGCGTCTCCCGCTCCGGCAGGTGGGACATCAGCTGATCCGCATAGCCCAGCACGATCGAGGGGCTGGCCCGAATCCCCGCCACCTCCCCCCCGCTCATCGCCTTCAGCAGCATCCGCACGAAGACCGACTTGCCCACCCCGTTGCGGCCGAGCAGCACCACGCGGTCGCCCTGGAACAGGTCGAACTTCTTCACCGTGAACAGCGCCGTGCCATCGGGTGCGGCCACCTTCACCTCCGCCAGCGCCAGCATCATCTTGGCGTGGGTGCCACGATTGGCGAGCCGGATATCTCCGGCCTTCTCCGCATGCGCCGGCTTCAAATTCTGCTCCAGCGAGTCGGCCCGCTTCGTCAGATACATCGCCTTCTTCTGCAAAAGGTCGCTGCCGCTGTTGACGCCGACATTCTTCAACTCGGCGGCGTTGCGGCGCAGGCGATCGACCTCCTTGCCGTCCTTGGCCAACTTGCGCTCCAGCGCCGCGTCATCATCCGCCAGCAGAGCCCGCGCCTTCGTATAGGGATGGGCATAGGCCGGACACGACGAGGGGCGCAGGAACAGCGTGCGCGTCGTTGCCGCATCGAGGAAGGCGCGGTCATGGCTCGCAATCACCATCGGCGTATCGCCGGCCTCGTCGGTGATCCAACGCTCCAGCAGCTGGATCTTGGCGAGGTCGAGATGGTTGGTCGGCTCGTCGAGCAGCAACAGATCAGGCTCGGTCACCCAGGCCCGCGCGATCAAGGCCAGCCGCTGCCATCCGCCGCTCAGCTCGCCCACCACACGGTCATGCAACTCCAAGGGCGCGGCAAACGAATCGAGCATGACGTCAACGCGCCAGGCCTGCGCCTCCCGCTCCACCGGCGGCAGGGCCCGCCGGATCGCCTCGGCCATCGGCAGCCCAAGCAGGTTCGGCGGCATATCCTGCTCGACATACGCAACCCGCAGGCCCCGGGAGCGGACGATCTCCCCCTCCCCCGGCTCGGTGATCCCGGCGAGGCAGCGCAACAGCGTGGTCTTCCCCCCGCCATTCCCGGCGATCAGGCCAACCCGATCCCCCGGGCCGATGACGGTGTTGAGGTCGGCGAACAGCGGATGCGGCGAGCGCACGGCGACGCGGCGCAGACTAATGGTACCCATGGGCACAACTCTTTGACGATGGCGGCCAATCGGCCGCATTCACTCAGGATCGGGCTGAACGGCGCGACGAAAGATGCGTCGCGCACGGCGCCATCAGGGCGGAACCAGGCTTGGTCAGGCCAAATATCCGCCCCGCGGCGGCTTACCGCGGGGCCGCTCCAGGGCCGCGCGGATGATGCGGATCATATGCAACCATGCAGCCCTCCTGTGCTCGAAATCACCTGCGCAAACGTTACCGTCCCCGCCCTCGCCCGGCAAGCAGCCTCAGTCCCCCAGCTCCGCCCGCAGCGCCGCCCCGAAGCGGGCGACGTCCGGCAGATCGTTATAGACATGCGGGCTGACCCGCAGCACGCCCTGGCGATCCGCCACGTGCACGTCACGCGCCATCAGACGCTCCACCAGCCCTGCCGGCATGCCGCCGGCGAACCGCACGCCCAGCACATGCGGCGCCCGCAACGCGCGGGGCAGGATCGACAGCCCCTGCATCCCCGAAACCTCCTCGGCCAGCGCATCCGTCAGGCCGCGCAACCGGGCCTGCAGCGCGTCGCGATCCCACTCCAACACCTGCTCCAACCCCACGGCGGCCATCGGCAGCCCGATCGGGTCATTGCGCTCACCACGATCGAAGCGCCGCGCGGTCGGGATGTAGTCGGCGCCGCTGCGCGCTGGCCCATGATCCTCCAACGGCCTGCCACCCTGGTGCTCGGGCGCGACATAGAGAAAGGCAAGGCTGTACGGCCCGAGCACCCATTTATAGGTGGGGAAGGCCATGAAATCCGGCTTCAGCGTGGCGATATCGAGATGCAGCACGCCGGTGGACTGAGTGGCATCGATCACGATGCGGCTGCCCTGGCGGTGCAGCGCCGCCGTCACCGCCACCAGATCGATCACCGCACCATCGCTCCAATGCGTCGGCGTCAGCGCGGCGAGCCCGACCGGCGGCGCTCCCGGCCGCTCGATCGCCGCCAGCAGCGCCGCCGTCCAGTCATGATCGGCCGGGCGCGGCACCACCTCGACAACCGCGCCGGCCGCGGCGGCCAACTCCGGCCACACCAGCGCCAACGAAGGGAACTCCCCCTCGATCATCAACACCCGGCTGCCCGGCGTGATGCGCAGGTTCCGCGCCGCGGTGGCGATGCCGTAGCTCACCGCGCCGGTGATCGCGATGTCGTCGGGCGAGACACCCAGCAGCCGCGCGGCGGCGCTGCGGGCACGCTCGGACTGCGCATTGCCCAACTCGCGCCCCATGTTCCAGGGATGGCTCTTGGTCAGCACCCCCTGCTCCGCCGCCGCGCGCACCGCCTTGGGCAACGGCACATAGGCGGCGGCGTTGAGGTAGGCGACATGCTCAGGGATCTCGAACAACTCGCGCTGGCAGGGCATCGCTTGGGTCATCATGCTGCTTCCGGTTAACGTCTGGTGTTTCCCGCCGCACGGTCCTAGATTTTTGCCAGGAGGACAACCGGAGGGGCATAACGCGCCCCACCGGCCCCGAAGCAAGGAGGAAACACAATG
>CAIYPH010000909.1 GCA_903928045.1 uncultured Rhodospirillales bacterium | reverse complement strand
CGCCCGGTGCAGGAGGAGCGCATGGAGCGCATCGTCAACGGCCTGGTGCGCCAGCTCGAAGCCTCCGGCGAAAGCGACATCCCGAGCCAGCAGATCGGCGAAATGGTGATGGAAACGCTGAAGGAGGTCGATGCGGTGGCCTATGTCCGCTTCGCCTCGGTCTACCGCAATTTCCGCGAAGCCAAGGACTTCGAGGCCTTTCTTGGCAAGCTGGGCGATGCGGGCTGACGGATGCGCCCATCCGAAGATGACCTCGCGCACATGCGGGCCGCCCTCGCGCTCGCCCGCCGTGGCCTCGGCGCCTGCTGGCCGAACCCCTCGGTCGGCTGCATCATCGTGCGCGATGGCCGCGTGGTCGGCCGTGGCCGCACCTCCCCCGGCGGGCGCCCGCATGGCGAGCCCAACGCACTTGCCATGGCCGGCGACCTCGCCCGCGGCGCCACCGCCTATGTCACTTTGGAGCCCTGCTGCCACCATGGCCGCACGCCGCCCTGCACGGATGCGCTGATCGCGGCCGGGATCGCCCGGGTGGTGATTGCCTCGCGTGACGTCGATCCCCGTGTGAACGGCGCCGGCGCGGGGAGGCTGCGCGCCGCCGGAATCGAGGTGTTGGAGGGGGTGCTGGTCGCAGAGGCGGACGACGTCAACGCCGGCTTCTTCACCAAGGTCCGCGCCGGCCGCCCCCTGGTGACGCTCAAACTCGCCTCCACGCTGGATGGCCGCATCGCCACCTCCGTCGGCGAGAGCCGCTGGATCACCGGCGCCGAGGCTCGCCGCGCCGCGCACGGGCTGCGCGGCCGGGCGGACGCCATCATGGTCGGCGCCGGCACGGTGATGGCGGATGACCCGGACCTGACCTGCCGCCTGCCCGGCATGCGGGCAACGCCCTTGGTCCGCGTGGTTGCCGACAGCCATTTGCGCACGCCGCTGACCTCCCGCCTCGCTGCCTCGGCCAAGGACTCGCCGACCTGGATCATTGCCCGCAACGGCGCCGACCCCATCCGCCGCCGCGCCTTGGCCGGCATCGGCGTCACCGTGATCGACGTGCCGGGCGCCGCCGCCGGCGTCGATCTCAAGCGCGCTTTGGAGGCGCTGGCCGAGCGCGGCATCACCCGATTGC
Source organism: uncultured Rhodospirillales bacterium (assembly GCA_903928045.1). The sequence goes on along the minus strand of CAIYPH010000909.1, from coordinate 1,231 downwards.
TGGTTGAAGGCGGCGGGCAGCTTGCAGGATCGCTCCTGCGTGCCGATCTGGTTGATCGGCTGGTGTGGTTCCACGCCCCATCGGTGATGGGCGGGGACGGCTGGCCGGCGGCGGCGGCCTTCGGGGTGGAGCGGCTTGCCGAAATGCCCCGTTTCGTGCGCCATACCGCCTCGGCGGTCGGCGCGGATGTGTTGACCGAGTTTCGGAGGGAAGCCTGATGTTCACCGGTATCGTCACCGGCCTCGGCACTGTGCGCGCCATCACCCAATCCGGGTCCGGCCGCGACATGCGGCTCGAAATCGCCTCCCCCTGGCCGGAGACCGCGCGCATCCCCCTCGGCGCCTCCATCGCCTGCTCCGGCTGCTGCCTCACCGCGATCGAGCTTGGGCCCGACTGGTTCGCCGTCAACGCCTCGGACGAGACGCTCTCCAAGACCACCCTCGGCGCCTGGCGCGTCGGCTCGCGGGTCAATCTCGAACGCCCGCTGAAGGTGGGTGACGAGTTGGGCGGCCATATCGTCGCCGGCCATGTGGACGGGGTCGGCGAGGTTCTCGCGGCCGATCCGGTCAACGGCTCGGTGCGCTGGACCTTCCGGGTGCCCGATCCGCTCGCCCGCTTCATCGCGCCGAAAGGATCGGTCGCGATCGACGGCGTCTCGCTGACCGTCAACGAGGTCCGCGGCCCGGAGTTCAGCGTCAACATCATCCCGCACACGGCTGCCGTGACGAGCTTCGGCTTCCTAAAGCCCGGCGATCCCGTGAACATCGAAATTGATACCGTCGCCCGCTATGTCGCCCGGCTCTCGGAGTACAAATGACCGAACTCGTCACCCGCACCCTCTCCGACTACCTCGCCTCCGCCGAGGAGCTGATCGAGGAGGCGCGCAACGGGCGCATGTTCATCCTGGTGGATGACGAAGACCGCGAGAACGAGGGTGACCTCGTGATCCCCGCCCAGTTCGCCACGCCGGAGCAGGTCAACTTCATGGCCCGCCACGCCCGCGGCCTGATTTGCCTGGCCATGACCCGCCAGCGCGTGGAGCAGCTCGGCCTGCCGCTGATGAGCCAGTCGAACGGCACAAGGCACCAGACCGCCTTCACCGTCTCGATCGAGGCCCGCGAAGGCGTCACCACCGGCATTTCGGCCGCTGATCGCGCCCATACGATCGCGGTTGCGACCAATGCCGACAGCACCCGCGACGACATCACCACGCCGGGCCATGTGTTCCCGT
>CAIYPH010000908.1 GCA_903928045.1 uncultured Rhodospirillales bacterium | reverse complement strand
TGGAGACCGGCATGTCCTTCATCGCGGTGACCGATAACGACCCGGGGCTGGCCCGCGAGGTCGCCGGGATATTGGCGGCGGCGGCGTGGGAGGCGCGGGAGGCACTCAATACCGGGGGGACCCCGATCGACGACGCGCTGTTGCGGGCGGCGGCGGCGCCGGCGGGGCCGATGGTGTTGTTCGATGTCGGCGATAACGTGGGCGGTGGGAGCCCGGGGGATTCGACGTTCATTTTGCATGCGGCTCGGCGGCTGGGGGTTGCGGGACTCTTGCAGGCGGTGGGGGACGCGGCGGGGGTGGTCGCCTGCCGGGCGGCGGGGATCGGTGGGCGGGTCTCGCTTTCGGTGGGTGGCAAGACGGATGCGATGCATGGGGCGCCGTTCCCGATTACCGGCGTGGTCACCGCGCTATCCGACGGGCGCTACGAGGAGACCGGGCCGACCCATGGGGGGGCGCGGTTCTTCGATGACGGGCCAAGTGCTGCGGTGCATACCGATGACGGGCATGACCTGGTGCTGATCACCCATGCCGGCGGGACGGCGAGTTTGCAGCAGTTCCGCACGCTCGGGCTGGAGCCGACCCGGGCGAAAATCCTCATCGCCAAAGGGGTGCAATCACCGCGGCCCGCCGTGGAGCCGATCGCGCGGGAGATGATATGGGTGGCGACACCGGGGGTGACGACGGCGGATCTGACGACGTTCGACTATAAAGATCGGCGGCGGCCTTTGTTTCCGTTTGAGGTTGGGTGAAGGAAGGAAGCGCTTCTTTTTTGGGAAAAAAGAAGCAAAAAACTTTTATTCGGTTTGGGGGTGGCGGTTTTCTGGTTTAGTTGTCATATCGTAACGATATGGGTGTGCGTTTGGGATCGCGATTCCCGGGGGGCGGACGGGTGGGGCGCGGGCCTGGTCTTGCGGTTTGGGTGTGGGGAGGCGGTGCGGAATGGTGCCGCTGACGCGGGGCGCGCTGTTCCGGGCGGAGTCCGGGTGTGGCGCGGCTTGCTCCTCGGCGCTCTGGGACAACGCGGCTTCGAGGGCGGCGGTGTAGCGCTCGATGTGGTTGCAGGCGCGCTCATAGGCGCGGCGCACGGGGTGGCGCGGGGCGAGGGCGGAGACATCCCCGAAGAACGCATCCAGCATGGCACGCAGAATCGCCCCGATCGCTTGCGCGATCGCGGATGCAGCGTCCAGGGCTTGGGCGGGCGGGGAAGACATGGGGTGGGGGAGGGCTCCGGGTTGGTGTTTGGGGAATATAGGGGGATTTGCGGGGAAGGTCAAGGTAAATTATCGTATGAAAATCGTTATTCCTAGTTATTTGGCGATTTATCCTGCTAGCGGGGTGCTGGAGGGGGGTGCTGGTGGGCTTCGGCGGACCTTGGCGTAGCTGAAGCAATCCCTGGGGGTATCACCGAGATTGGGGTGCATGGCCCATCGGCGCAGCAGGCCCTCGCGCTGCAGGCCGGCCTTTTCCATCACGCGGGCGGAGCCGATGTTTTCGACGTCGCAGACATCGCCGATCCGCCAGATCGGGGGTTGGCGTAGCGCCCAGGTGACGATTTCGGCGAGCGCCTCCGTCATGATGCCCTGGCCCCAGGAGGCGCGCGCGAGGACGTAGCCATAGCCCAGGCGGGTTGGGGTGACTTGCCGGAGGTCGAACGCGCCGATGATCGCGGCATCAGTGCGGCGGGCGAGGACGTAGGTGCGGAAGCTGGTCGCGGACAGGCAGGCGCGCACATAGTCCTCGGTCTGGGAGACGGCGGTGTGGGGGCGCCAGGTGACGTAGCGGCTGACTTCGGGGTCTTGCGTGTAGCTGTCGAAGATTGGGCGCGCGTCGGGTAGGGCGATCGGGCGGAGGAGAAGGCGGGGGGTGAGGAAGCCTTGGGGGAACATGGCGGGAGGATGGCAGACAGCGGGGTGGCTGACCAACCGGAACCTATGCGCGCGCGATCGGCGTTGACACACATATTTTATGGGGATACAAAAATATATATGCCGATCACGTTTGATCCGGTGAAGCGTGCGCTCACGTTGCGGCAGCGGGGCCTCGATTTCGGGGATGCCGAGGCGGTGTTCGCCGGCCAAACCGCCACACGGATTGATGATCGGCGCGACTATGGGGAGGTTCGGCTGATCACCGCCGGCTATTTGCGCGGCCGGTTCGTGGTTCTGGTCTGGACGCCGCGTGGCGCTGCGCGGCACGTGATTTCAACCCGGATTTCCCGGATGACATCGTTTTTTCTTGTACCCCCGCGCCGAATCAGTCATGAATATCAGAGGGTTACGCCGGGATTGGAATCGCGAGGATGGAACACCC
>CAIYPH010000907.1 GCA_903928045.1 uncultured Rhodospirillales bacterium | reverse complement strand
TTTGCTGTAGCCGCAACGGCTTTCGTGCTGCTGCTGCGCCGCCAGTTGAGCCGGCCCAACCCGCTACTCCCTGTCGATCTGATGGCTCGGCCAGTGTTTGCGCTGTCGGTTACCGCCTCCACCTTCTCCTTCGCGGCGCAAGGGATGGTGTGGGTCTGCCTGCCCTTCTACTTCGAGGACGTGCTGGGGCTGACGCGCGGGGAGACCGGCATATTGATGACGCCCTGGCCCCTCACGGTCGCCTTTGTGGCGCCGATCGCCGGGCGGCTGTCCGACCGCTTTTCGGCGGCGCTGGTCGGCACCACCGGCCAGGCGGTGATGTTCATCGGCATGCTGCTGCTGCTGTTCCTGCCGGAGCATGCCGGGTTGTGGGAGATCGGCTGGCGGATGAGCTTCGCGGGCGTCGGGTTCGGGCTGTTCAACTCGCCGAACAACCGGGCGATCATCACCTCCGCCCCGGCTGCCCGCAGCGGCGGCGCGAGCGGCATGCAGGCCACCGCGCGGCTGATGGGGCAGACCATCGGGACGGCTATTGTTGGCGTGTTGTTCGCGGTGCTGACGAGTGGCGCGACGAAAGTGACGCTGGGCCTCGCGGCCGCGTTCTGCGTGGTGGCCGGCATCGCCAGCGTCGCAAGGCCACGGGCGAAGGCCTGAGTCAGGGCGGGAAGAATCCCCGCAGCAGCGCGGTGTAGCGGTCAGCGGTGGCGGCGGAGGAGCGGGTATCCCGCGCGCTGCGCAGCGTGGCGACCTGGGCGGTGTAGCGCGCCGGGTCGGGACCGGTGAGGATGGCGTCGATCAAGGCCAGCATGGCAGCTTCATCGGCGCAGCGATGCCCGATGTCGCCATGGGCGAACCAGTGTTCGACGATGGGCACCCTCCCGGCGATTACCGGCTTGAGCCAGGTGACGGCATCGAGCAGCGCGCCGCTGGCGGCGAGGCGGTAATAGGCGCCCTGCAAAGGCAGCACGACGTAGTGCAGGGCGGCGAGGCGGCGGGTGAATTCTTCGCGCGTGAGGTAGGCGGTGGCGACGGGGGCGATGAGATCGCTGGCGTCGGGCGGTGGGTGGCGCGGGTCGGCGCGACCGATGACGTCGAACTCGGCGGCCGCGCCGTGGCGCGCCTTCATGGCGCGGGCGATGGCGAGAAAGCTGGTGATGCCCTTGGCCTCGGTGGCCTGGCCGACGAAGCCGAAGCGGATCGGGGAGGCCAGCGTGACGGCTGGCGTGGCGGGCAGTTCGGTGGCGTTGATCGGCAGCGGCAGCACGTCGGTGCGGGGCAGGGCGGCGGGCGCGAGGCGGGCGAGTTCGTCGCGGATGGCGTCCTCCAGCACGAGGAAGCGGAGGTGGCGCCAGGGGCGGGCCATCGCGGCGTGGAGATCGAAGGCGCGGCGCAGCGGGTGGCGCGAGCGGCCGCCGGTGAGCTCGTTGAGATCGCCGTGCAGGCCGATCTGCACCCGCGTGCCGGGCCGCAGCCGGGCGGCGAGGGCGGCGGCGAAGATGGCGGTGGAGGTGGTGGAGAGGAGCATCAGCAGGCAGGGTTCTCCGGCCGGCACCGCAGCCAGGGCGGCGCGCAGCAGGGCGAATTCGTGGCGCAGGCGGCCCCAGGCGACGATGCCGGGGCGGCCCTGGAAATGCGGATAGAGCGCGATCGAGTGGCCGGCGATGCCGTCCAGCCGCAGCTCCCGGAGATGGCCGGGTTCGGCGTAAACGCGGACTTCCTGGCCCGGGCAGCCGGCGGCAATGGCCTGGATGGTCGCGGCATTGCCCGGCGCATGGACCGTGCCGGACCAGTTCATCTCGAACACCAGGATCATGCGTCGCTCCGCCGCGTCAGCGGCAGAATGACGGGATCAGGCGGGTGTCAGCAACAGGTCGATCGCCGCCGTCCAGGAGAAATCGGGGCCGCCGAGGCCGGTGCCGTCGCGGGGGTCGAAATATTCCCAGAAGCCGTTCTTGGTCACGAGGGCCCGCGTATCGGCGCGGATGCGGCCGGCGATGTCGGTGTAGCCGTAGCCGGCGAAGCCCTCGGCGATCATCCAGTTGACCACCGACCAGATCGGCCCGCGCCAGTAGCGCCGCGGCTCGTAGCGGGGGTCGGCGGGGTTGGTGGAGGGCACGGCGTAGCGCACCTGGCGCAGCCAGCCCATCAGCGTGGACTCGAGTGCGCCGGCCTGGGCGGCGCTGGCGCAGCCGGCCCAGAGTGGCAGGAAGCCGCCTGAGGTGGCCACCTTGATGGGCGTGTCGGAGATCAGGTCGCGCGAGTAGAAATGCCCGTCCGCAGCATCCCACTGGCGGCCGATGGCGGCGCCCATCGCCGGGATGCGCTCGACGATCCGAGCGCGCTCGGCCGGTGTACCGAAGCGGTGGGACATCGCCAGCAGGTCCAGTTCGGCGCGGTGCAGGATGGCATTGGTGCCGATATCGGCGACGCGGAAGGGGGACACGGCCAGCATCTTCGCGGGGTCCCACCCCGCGGCGCGGTAGGTGTCGACCAGATGGATGTAGCGCTGGTAGTCGATCGCGAGCGGGCGCATCGAGGGATCGACCACCTTGTCGTCCCGGCGGACGACTTGGGTGACGGTCTCGCTCGGCACGCGTTCCAGCGGCTGGTCCCAGGCCGGGGAATTGTCGCCGCCGGTTTCCCATGGGTGGAGCGTGGTGACGAGGCCGGTACCCTCAGGGTCGCGCGTGGTGTGCCACCAGTCATGGTAGCGCACCAGGCCGGGGTAGATGCGGGCGAGGCGAGCCTCGGCCTCGGGCTGGCCCTTGGTCGCCTCCCAGAGATGCCGTGCGGCGGAGGCGAGCACCGGGCTTTGGGTGATGCCGGAGGAGGGCACCGTCTGGTTGGTGCCCCATACGCCGGGCCCGGGGAAGTAGTTATCGGCCGGGGCGTGGAAGACGATATGGGGAACCAGCCCGTTCTCCCATTGGCCCTTCAGCAGCAGGTCGATCTCATCGAAGGCGCGGGACATGTCGAAGGTGCCGAAGCCCATGGCGACGAAGGCGGAATCCCAGTTCCACTGGAAGGGATAGATGCGCGGATTGGGCACGGTGTAGCCGCCGCGGTCAGTGGCGCGAAGGGTCGCGTGGGCGGCTTCGATGCGATCGGTCGTCATTGGGTGGTCTCGGTCCTTGTCGTGGCGCGTCCGGTGTCGGCATCCATCCAGCGGATGCGCTCGGGGCGGGGGCGGATATGGAGGTCGCTGCCGGCGGCGATGCGGTGCTCGCCGTTGAGCGCGACGCGCAGGAGATGGGATTCGGCGATGCCGGTCAGCAGCGTCTGGGCGCCGAGCGGCTCCACCACGTTAACCCGGAAGGCGATGCCCTCGCCGGGGCCGACGAGGTCGATATCCTCCGGGCGGATGCCGAGGACGGCACCGTCGCGCGGCAGGAAGTTCATCGGCGGCGAGCCGACGAAGCCGCCGACGAAGCGGGTGGCCGGCCAGTGGTAGATCTCCGACGGCGTGCCGACCTGCTCGACGCGGCCGCCATGCAGCACGGCGATGCGATCGGCCAGCGCCATCGCCTCGGTCTGGTCATGGGTGACGTAGAGGGTGGTGGTGCCGGCCTCGCTGAGGATTTCCTTGAGCTCGGCGCGCATATCGAGCCGCAGCAGGGCGTCGAGATTGGAGAGCGGCTCGTCCATCAGCAGCACCGCCGGCTCCACCGCCAACGCCCGGGCCACGGCGACGCGCTGGCGCTGGCCGCCGGAGAGCTGGGCGGGGTAGCGATCGAGCAGCGGTTCCAGCCGCAGGAGGGAGGCGGTGCGCTCCACCTGCCGGGCGATGCGGGTGGCATCGGCGCCGTGCATCTTGAGGCCGAAGGCGATGTTGTCGCGCACCTTGAGATGGGGGAATACGGCGTAGTTCTGGAACACCATGGCGAGCCCGCGGGCGCGCGGTGGCAGGGAAGAGATATCGCGCCCGCCGATCAGCACGCGGCCGGCGGTCTGGGTTTCGAGCCCGGCGATGATGCGCAGCAGCGTGGTCTTGCCGCAGCCGGAGGGGCCGAGCAGGGCGACGAATTCGCGGTCCGCGACGTCAAGATTGACGGCTTCAAGCGCCGTGGTGGTGCCGAAGGATTTGCGGATGCCCTCGATGGTGATGCCGGCCATGTCAGTCCTCTCTCATCGGCTTGCAATGCCCCACATGGCGAAGAGATGCCGGCGCACCAGGAAGATGAACAACACGCTCGGCACGATCAGCAGCAGCCCGCCGGCGAACTGGTAGGAGAGCGGGCTTTCCGAGAGCATGGCGAGCAGATAGGCGGTCAGCGTGCGGTTGCGCGCCGAGAGCACCGAGGCGGCGAAGACCTCGTTCCAGGAGATCACGAAGGCGAAAATCGCCACCGCGGAGACGCCGGGCAAAGCGAGCGGCATCACCACGCGCCAGGCTGCCTGCAAGGGCGAACAGCCGAACACCCAGGCGGCCTCTTCCAGTTCGCGCGGGATGGCCTGGAACAGGCTGGCGGAAACCAGGACCGCGAAGGGTAGCGCGAGGGCGGTGTGCATCAGCGCGATGCCGAGCGGGGTGTCGTAGAGGCCCAAGCGAATGAAGCCGACCGTGAGCGGCAACGCGAGGATGCCAACCGGGAAGGCGCGGGTGAGCAGCACCATCAGGCGGAAGGCGTTGGCGCCGCGGAAGCTATAGCGGGCGAGCGCGTAGCCGGCGGGCAGGCCGAGGGCGACGGAGAACAGGGTGCAGAGCACCGCGACCTCGAAGCCGATCAGCATGGCGCGGAACACGCCCTCGATGGCGAGGAATTCCGCGAGGGTCGCAAACGAGATCGAAAGTGGCAGCCAGGGTTTCGGCCAGGCGGCGATGACCGGTTGGCCGCCCAGCGCATTGGCCGCGAGCAGCCACATCGGCACCAGCACCCAGGCGCAGATCGCCACGACGCCGGCGAAATAGAGGGCGCGGCGGCCGGTCATGCCCGCTGCTCCTCAGGCGTGCGCAGCACGCGCAGCCACACGACGGTGGCGACCAAGGAGAGCACCATCACCACAACTGCGTAGGCGGCGGCGACGGCG
>CAIYPH010000906.1 GCA_903928045.1 uncultured Rhodospirillales bacterium | reverse complement strand
CCGTTTGCTGCGTACTCTCCGTGGAAGGCACCGAGCCAAACGAATAAAAGTTTTTTGGTTCTTTTTTTCAAAAAAGAACCGCTTGCTTCCCTCCAATGAAACTCCTCCACATCTACCCAACCTTCGCCGTCGGCGGCGCCCAGGCCCGTTTCGTCGCCATCGCCAATCACTTCGGCCGGCGCTGGCAGCATGTCATCGTGGCGATGGACGGCATCACCACCTGCCGGGAGCGGCTGAACCCGGAGCTTGATGTACGCTTCCTCGATGCGGGGGTAATCAAGGACGATACACTAGGCAATCTGCGCCGTTTCCGCGCGATCCTGCGGACGGAGCAGCCGAGCTGCCTGGTAACGAGTAACTGGGGCAGCATCGAGTGGGGCATGGCCGCAACCGGCAGCGGGATCCGCCATGTTCATATGGAAGACGGGTTCGGGCCGGATGAGCGCACCCGACAGATTTCCCGCCGGGTATGGACGCGGCGGGTGGTGCTGCATCGGCGGGAAATCCTGGTGCCGTCACAGGTGCTCTATTGCATGGCGACGCAGACATGGCGACTACCGCCAAAGCGGGTTCATTATGTGCCCAACGGTATCGATCTCAGCCGCTTCAGCTCGCGGGCAACCGGCCGCGATGGAGTACCGGTGATTGGTACCGTCGCCGCATTGCGGGCAGAAAAAAACCTGTCGCGGCTGCTTCATGCCGTCGCGGCGATGCGCAATCCTGCCCGGCTGGTGATCGTCGGCGGCGGGCCGGAGCGGGAGATGCTTGGGGTGCTGGCCGCGGAATTGGGGATCGCCGAACGGGTGACATTCGCCGGCCACCAGACGGATACCGCGCCGTTCTATCGTGATTTCGACATCTTCGCCCTGTCGTCGGATACCGAGCAAATGCCGCTATCGGTGCTGGAGGCAATGGCGGCAGGCCTCCCGGTGGTTTCAACCGATGTGGGCGACGTCGCCGGGATGGTATCTGCCGAGAACACGCGCTTCATCGTCGACCAGAACCCAGAAAATCTCGCGAACGCTTTGGATGGTCTGGCCGGCAACGACGAGCTTCGCCGTACCCTTGGCAGGTCGAACCGGCAGAAGGCCGAGCGCGACTATAGTGATATTGCCATGTTTGAGGCGCATGCTGCGCTGTACGAGGGGAAGGTGTAGGAAGATGTTCTTTTTGTGAACAAAAAGAACCAAAAAAACTTTCTGTTCCATCCATGCCGTTGGCGTACTCCCCTCGGATAGTTGGGAGCGGGACACAGCAAGGGAATAAAACTTTTTTGATTATTTTTTTCAAAAAAGAAGCCCTTCCTTCCTACCTTAAGCGACCCAACTCTCCGCCCCCTGCGCGGTAAAATGCACCGGCTCCGCCGTTCCCCCCGCGGCGTTCATCGTGCGGATGAAGCGGGTGCGGTTCTCCGGCGGAACCAGGAACATCATGAATCCGCCACCGCCGGCGCCGGAGACTTTGCCAGCCATTGCCCCGCTGGTCATGGCGGTCGTCAGCAGGGTTTCGATGAGGTCGGTGGAAATTCCGCCGGCGGTGCGTTTTTTGGCGAGCCAGGAGCGGTTGAGAATGGTCGCCATCCCCCTGATATCGCCGGTCAACAAAGCCAGCTTCATGTCGATGGCGTCCTGCTTCATCTGGTGCAGCCCGGCCATGGCATCAGTGGACGCGGTTTGCATGCCTTTCTGCTGCTCCTCGATGATCCGCTCGGACCGGCGAGACACGCCGGTGAAGCAGGTGACGAGGGAGGCTTCGATTTCGTTGATGATAGCTGGGGAGACGCGCAGCGGATTGACGATCACGCGGTCGGTGCCGAGGAACTCGATGAAATTCGCCCCGCCGAAGGCCGCCGCATACTGGTCCTGCTTGCCGCCGGCGAGGCCGAGATCGATGCGCTCGATTTCAAAGGCGAGATGGGCGACGTCATAGAGACCCAGGGGCAGACCGAGCAGATTCCGCCAGGCCTCGACCATGGCCACCACAAGAGCGGAAGAAGAGCCCAGGCCGGAGCCAGGAGGGGCGTCGGTGGTGGTGGTGATGGTGAGAGGAAGAGGTACGCCGCCGCGGAACTGGCGGATCATCCTCCGATAGACCCCGGCGTGAATGCCAAGCCGGGCACCGATAGTGGCATCGGGCTCGGGGTCGAAGCTCTCGCTGATGTCGAGATCCTCGGCGATGAAATGCAGCCGACCGTCCAGCGAGGGGCCAATGAAGGTATAGGCGTGTCGGTTGATGGTGATGTTGAGCACCGCGCCGCCGAACTGGTCGCAATAGGGGGAAAGATCGGTGCCTCCCCCGGCGAGGCCGAGCCGCAGCGGCGCACGGGAGCGAATGGTGGGGACTTGCATGTCGGTCTCGTCAGGCCAGGAGAGGACGAAGGTAGGCATCGAGATCGCCGCCGCGGAAATGGTGCGAGGCGATGCCGGCCGCGGTGGCAGCCTGTAAATCGGTGACCTGGTCGCCGATCAGAAAGCATTGTGCGGGATCAAGCTGCCAGCGCGCCAGCAGGTCATTGATCATTCCAGGCGCCGGCTTGCGACACTCAGCGACGCGGCGATAGGCGGGGAGGGGGGCCTCGGGATGGAACGGGCAATAGCGGTAATCATCGATCGTCCCTCCGGCCGCCAGGATTTGTCCGCGCATCCAGCCGATCAGGTCGTGGACCGCAGCCTCATCGTAGAAGCCGCGGGCGACGCCGGATTGGTTGGTAACGATGAAGACATGCCGGCCGGAGCGGGTCGCCCGCACCACCGCGTCAATCGCGCCGTCGATCCAGGTGAAACGGTCCCGCGTGCCGACATGGCCGTAATCATGGTTCAGCACGCCGTCCCGATCAAGGAACAACGCGGGCCGGCGCAGGGCGGCGGGGAGTTCGGTTTGCGCCCGGGCGTAATCGGCGGGGACACCGATATCGATAAAATAACCCTCCCCCTCCGTGGCCCGCAGCACACCGCGCTGGGCCATGGCGGGGAGGATGTCGCGCTCCAGCGAACACACCGGGCGCAGCTCGGTCAGAATGCGACGATCGAACACATAGATTCCGGCGTTGATGGTTCCCTCGGTCACGCCTTCCGGCGGGCGCTCATGGAAGCGGGTGATCCGGTCCCCCGCGGTCTCCACCAGCCCGGCGCGCGAGGCGTCCGGCACGCGACGGGTGACGATGCGGCCATGCACGTCCGGCGCATCGCGGGCGGCGTCGGCGAGGAGTTCGGCGAGGTTGCAGGCAAAAATGCTGTCCCCGTTGCAGAGCAGAAAGCGCTCATCGAGCAGGGCCGCGGCGTGGAGCAGCGCCCCTCCGGTACCAGCAGGGGCTGGCTCCTCGGAAAAGCGGATGACGAGGGGGCGAGGGAGATCGGCATTGAAGGCGGCCACCTCGTCGCGCAGCCGATCGGACAAATGGCCACAGAGGAGTAGGATCTCCTCCACGCCATAACGGGAAAGCTCACGGATCAGCCAGGCGAGAAATGGCCGTCCGGCGACGGGGAGAACGGGCTTCGGCGTGGTGGCGGTGAGGGCCCCGAGGCGGGTACCGAGACCACCTGCCAGGATCGCGGCCTGGCGTATGCTGGCAGGGCGGCTCACAGGCCGCCCCCCAGGGTCATCTCAAAATGACGGCGGCGGTATAGGCAGCGCTTTCCCAGACCACCGCCCACAGGGCGACGGACAGCAGAATGATGAACGGCACGGCGGCCCGATAGTGCCACTGCGTGGCACGCGGCACCGGGCGCAGCCTTTGCCGCGGCAAGGTTGAAGTATCGACGGGGGAAAGGCGAATCGTCGGCATTGCAAAACGCTCCGTGACTTCGGACAGCATCAGCATTACATAAACTTCTTAACACAGCGTGATCAATCCTCGTTGACTCCCGATGATCTATCGTCATTTTTTCGTGTATTCGACCAACGCTGGCGCAGAACCTGAATCTTGTCCGCTATTGCGCCGCGCCGCCAGATCGGGCCGGTCTCCAGCCAGTACAACGTCCGTTGACCATTCGCGAGGCTCGTCTTGTAGCGCGCGGCGCCGGCCAGAAAATCATATCCCGCCCCGCCGGCGGCAAAATGGCGCTGGATTGCGAGATGGTGGCAGGTGAGGCCCGGCTTGCGGTGGTTGTCGTCACCGGGATAGGCGAAACCGCTTTGGTAGGACAGCGACCAGCCCTGCCAAAGGAAGTTGTAGAGATAGCCAAGCACCTCATCCCCCGCCGCAATCCGCAGCATTTCGGCCTCGCCACGCGGAACGGCGCGGGCCAGCAATTCGGCATGGAAGCGGCGAAAAAACGGGTTGGCGAAAGCCCCCGGCGCTCCCCGGCCCTCCCATGTGGCCTGGTGCAGGCGCCCCATGGCATCCAGAAATTCGACGGCTTCCGCGGCATCTGCCGCGGGGGTGATGGTGACCGGCCCTCGCTCGGCGTAGCGGCGAAGCGAGCGGCGGAGCTGGTAGCGGGTATTGAAGCTGAGGCCAGAGTCGTAGTCCTGGCCCGCATCGCGCAGAACGGTGAAACCGGCATAGGGGGCCGGGCGATCATGCTGGCGGCGGATAGTCCCGCGCAAAGGCAAGGCGCGGCCGGCAAGCGCGTCGCCAATCCCGCTCAGCACGACCCGGCGGGCGAAACCGCCGCGGCGCATTGCTTCGAACAGCAGAGTGGCGGTCTCCGGCGGGGCGTCGCGGGTAATCAGCGGGGCATTGTGCTCGATGAAGACGGTATCAAGCGCGGGATCGCCGGACTCACCGAGCCAAAGCGTATCGCCGAACGGCGAGCGGGTGCGGTTGAACAAGGCCAGGGCGATGGTCCGTCCGGCGGTCTCGGCGCGCAGGAGCAGGGGGTCGGGGAAGCGGCTTGCCGCCTCGCAGCCGGTCCAGCTCCAGGAAGTGAAGAACGAGCCATCCGACATCGCTTCCACCCGGCGCCATTCCGCGCCAAGCGAGTCGAAATCGGGCGGCGCGGTCAGCGTCACGGTGATCATTGCGGGACAAAGGCGCAGTGGCGGCCCGGTGTCAATCGACCACGGCAAGGGTGTTCAGGCGGCGCGATCTCGGGCATTACCACTGCATCGCGGCCATCCCGGCCATGCCATCGAGGATCGACGTGTCGCTCAGCGCCTTGCCGACGGCTCTCCTGATTCCGCCTGTGAACCTGGTCTGTGCGGCGCTTGGCGGAATGCTGCTTGGGCGGTGGTGGCCGGGGTTCGGCCGGTGGATCACCGGGCTGGCCCTTATGGCGCTGTTGCTGCTGAGCCTCCCCGTGGTCGCGTTGACGCTGATCGCGACGTTGCAATCCGGGATTCCCCGCGAGGATACCGCGGCGATGACCGGGGGGAAACCCGGGGCGATCGTGGTGTTGAGCGCCGATGCCGGCGGGGCCGGGCCCGGCGGGGTGCTGGATCCCGAGGGGATCGGCAATATGACGCTCGAGCGGCTCCATGCTGGGGCGCAACTGGCCAAGCGGACCTCGCTGCCGGTTCTGCTGAGCGGCGGTGAAGTGTCGCCGGGCGAGCCGACGCTTGCGGTGCGGATGGGCAAGGTGCTGAGCGAGGATTTCGGCGTTACCCCGGGGTGGCTGGAAACCCGATCGGCCGATACCTGGCAGAACGCGGCTTTTAGCGCGGAGATCCTGCGGGCGGCGGGGATCGGGCGTGTCTATGTGGTGACCAATGCCTGGCACATGAAGCGGGCGTTGATCGCGTTCCGGCATTTCGGGATCGACGCGGTCCCGATGGCGTCGCGCTTCGAGGGCGGGATCGATTTCGACGGCAGTGAATTCGTCCCGCGGGTCTCGGCGTGGACGCGAAGCTACTACGCGGTTCATGAGTGGATCGGGTGCATCTGGTACATGGTGCGGTCCTGAATGGATGTCGTGGTCGAAACCGCTTTCGCGGCGGTACGGCGCAGTTGCGCGGAACTGCTGGAAGCCGGGCAGGCCGAGAGTTTTTTTCTCGCCCCATGGTGGTGGGAGACGATGATCGAGGCCGGATTGCCCGCGGGGGCCCGGCCTGAATTCCTGATCGTGCGCGATCATGGCCAACCGGTGCTGCTGCTGGCGCTGTATCGGGGGCGCGATGGCGAGGTGGCGGGGCTGAGCGGGCCTTATACGTGTCTGTTTCGTCCGTTGTTCAGGGCAGGCTTGAGTCAGGCTGAGATCACGGCGGCGGCGGCGGCGGTGGCGAGGCGGTTGCGGCGGGAGGCGTTGTGCCGGCTCGAAGGGATCGATGCGGCGGCGGACTGGCTGGCGGCGTTCGAGGCCGGGTTGCGGCAGGGTGGCATGTGGGCCTTGCGGTTCGACAATTACGGCGACTGGTCCGAACCGGTCGGCGGGCTCGACTGGGCCGCCTATCTGGCCGGCCGGCCCGGCGTGCTGCGTGAGACCGTCCGGCGCAAGATGCGGCGCAATACCGGACTGTCGTTCGAGATCGCAACCGACGCGGGGCTCGAGGCCGGGCTGGCGGGTTATGAGGAGGTCTATGCGCTGAGCTGGAAAGTCCCGGAGCCGTTCCCCCGTTTCAACGCGACGATGATGCGGCGCGCGGCGGCGGAAGGGGTGCTGCGGCTTGGGCTGTTGCGCGATGGCGGGCGGGTGGTGGCGGCGCAGATCTGGATCGTCGCCAATGGGCGGGCGATGGTGACCAAGCTTGCGCATGACGAGACGTTGAAGTCGGCCTCCCCGGGGACGGTGCTGACGGCGCATATGCTGCGGCATCTGCTCGATGAGGAGCGGGTGGAGGAGCTGGATTTCGGGCGGGGCGACGACCCGTACAAGAAATCCTGGACCACTAGGCGGGCGCAGCGGATCGGGCTGTTGTTGGCCAATCCATGGCGGCCGGCGGGGGCGGCGCAACTGGTGCGGCATGGGCTCGGCAGGCTGCGGCACCGGATGGGGTATTGATGGCGCGCATCCTGCTCTGTGTGGAGGATGACGCGTTGCAGACGGCGCTGTTGCGACAGGGCCATCAGGTGTTTCGCACGACCTTGCCCAAGGGTGGGCTGGCGGTGATGGCGCAGTGGCAGTTCCGCCGGCTGGTGGCCGGGTTCCGGCCGGATTTTCTCCTGGGCGCCGCCGGCGATGCCCAAGCGGCTGACACGGCGCGGCAGCTTGGCGCACGCTTCGCCGCGCCGCCGGGGGATGTCGCGTTTCTTGCGGACCACTGGCTCTCGCCGCCCTTCATCGCCACCCCCGCGCTGCCGGCCATCGTCTACGGGGGCGGGGTGGTGCCGCTGGCGATCGAGGGGGCGGAGCGCGGGGTGTTGCATGGCGAGGGGATGCCGCCGGTGGCGCCCGAGATCGCGGCACTTGGCAGTGCCGCGCCGGGGCTGCTGGCGGGGATGATGGGGGCGGGGGCGGTGGTGGTGGCGGCCGATCTGGGGGAGGTGCGGCGCTACGTTGCCGATGGGTTGACGGGGCATGTCTATCCGGCCGGTGACATGGCGGCGCTTGGCGGGCTGCTGCGGGGGTTGGTGGATGACGCGGCCCGGCGAAAAAAAATGGCGGCGGCGGCACGGGCGGCATTTCTGGCGCGGCATCGGGCCGCGCATGCCGCGCTGCGCGATGCGTTCGGGCAGGTGTTTGGCTGATATTTACGATATCGTAACATTAACGGCGTGCGTAATCCGTCTTGGACTCGACGGTTTTGAAAAATGGGCGGGCGTTCGGCGCTGAAGGCGGGGGCGGGCAGGGGGCAATCCACCGGACGGGCGGGCGCGCACGTGCCGCGATCGGCCGGCGTGCGGGCGGGTTTGGCGGCGACCGTGATGGTGTGGCGCATCGCCGGCACGGAGTACGAGCGACGGACGGAGCGCGGGCGGCGGGCGCGCGGGGACACCGTGGCGGCGGGGACAATGGGGGCGTCGGGCGCGTTGGAGTGCGTCGCCGGAGCGGCCGCGAGGGCGGCGAGGAGGTCGGTGATCAGGGTCATCAGCATGGCGAACAGCCGCTCGATGAGGGCTTCGCGGGGGTCACGCAGAAGCTCCGCCAAAACGGCGCAGTACCGGCGTGCGGTCTCCTGGGCGCCGGTGGGGAGGGGGTTGAGGTTCATGGCGGTCTTGATAACATCGAAGTTATCGACTTGCAAGGGAAATTTTCTGATTCCCTCGATTTTTTTGCGGGATGGTCGATCCGGTGCAGTGCGGATTGGAAAGGGTGTTCTTTTTGTGAACAAAAAGAACCAAAAAAACTTTTCTCTCCGTTCCATGCCGTTGGCGTACACAAGCGGGATGGTTCGGAGTGGTACACAGCAAGTGAATAAAAGTTTTTTGCTTCT
>CAIYPH010000905.1 GCA_903928045.1 uncultured Rhodospirillales bacterium | reverse complement strand
GGCACGCTCGCCAACGGCCAGATGGCAAGGCGCTACAAGCTGCCGCAGCGCGTCATGCTCGGCTCCACCTCCAACGCGCCGGACGCGCAGGCCGCCTATGAGAGCATGTTCTCGCTCTGGGCCGCCGAACTCTCGGGCGCCCACATGGTCTACCACGCCCATGGCTGGATGGAGGCGGGGCTGACCACCGGCTACGAGAAGACCATCATCGATTCCGAGATGATCGGCATGATGGGCGCCCTGCGCGGCCGCATCGACTTCTCCGACACCGACGAAATCATGGAAACCATCGCCGCCGTCGGCCCGGCCGGGCATTTCCTCGACACGCCCCACACCGTCGCCCGCTACGCCACCGAATTCCACCCGCCGATCATCTCGGACTGGCGCTCCTACGAGGCCTGGCACCAGGACGGCGCGCGCGACACCGCCGCCCGCGCCACCCAGCGCTGGAAAGACATGCTCGAGGCCTACACCCCGCCGCCGATGGACGAGGGCATCCGCGAGGAACTCGCGGCCTTCGTCGCCCGTCGCACAAGCGAGATCGGCGGACAGGAAATATGATGTCCCGCACGCTCCCCTGGCTTGACCGCTTCTGCCTCGCCGCCACCCTGGTACTGCCGGCCTTCTTCATGCATGGCCGCGGCATCGCCGAGGTGCTGATGGCCCTGATCGACGCCGCCTTCCTCATCCGCTGCGCCACGCTGCGGGATTGGAGCTGGCTGCGCAGCATTTGGGTGAAAGTCGCCGCCGCCTGGTGGCTGTGGCTGATCATCTGCTCCATCCCCGGCATCGGCATCGGCGGCAGCAAGTCCCTGGTGCAGGCGATCGTGATGGTCCGCTTCCCGCTCTTCGTCGCGGCGCTCGAAATCTCCGTGCTCGCCGCCGAACCGGCGCGCCGCTGGATGCAGCGCGTGCTGGCGGCGAGCACGCTCTGGATCGCCGGGCAGACTTGGCTGCAATTCACCACCGGCAGCAATCTCGGCGGCTATCCCCGCCACGGCGACGGCGAACTCACCGGCCCCTTCATGCTCCCCCGCGCCGCCGCCCCGCTCTCCCGCCTTCTCTTCCCCACCATGCTCCCGGCGATCGGCCGCCTGCTGCATGCCGGCACCGCCGGACGCATCGGCGCTGCGGCCGTCGCGGCCGCCGGCATCGGCACCATGGTGCTGATCGGCCAGCGCATGCCGCTGCTGCTCACCGGCCTCGGCCTCGTCGTCTCCGCCCTGATGCTGCCTCGCCTGCGCAAGCCCCTGCTGATCGCCATGGCCGCCGGCGCGATCCTGCTGGCCGCAACGCCGCTGATCTCGCCGCCCGCCTTCTACCGCCTGGTCACCAAATTCACCGACCAGATGCGCAACTTCCCCGACAGCCCCTACGGCCAGATCGCCACCCGCGCCGCGGTCATCACGCTCGACCACCCCATCTTCGGCCAAGGCTTCGACGGCTTCCGCAACGCCTGCCCCGACCCGCAATACCACCGCGCCTGGTTTGGTGTGGCCGAGGACGGCGGCGGCGCCAGCGTCTGCAACATCCACCCGCACAACCACTACCTCGAAGCCGCCACCAACTCCGGCTTCCCCGGCCTGATCCTGTTCTCCGCCCTCATCCTCGCCTGGCTCACGGCGCTGGCCCGCAATCTCGGCCCATCGCCGGACCCGCTCCGCGTCGGCCTCTTCGTCACCGCGCTGATCCAGGAATGGCCCCTCGCCAGCGCCAGCGGCTTCTCGGCCGTCGAGATCGCCGGCTTCTTCTTCCTGATGCTCGGCTACGGCCTCGCGCTGGCGCGGGCTGCCGACAACACCGTGCCGATATCCCCGTCGCAGGCCACGCCCATCACATGATGGGCGTGCCATAGCGCATAGGACAACAGGCTCCACGCCCGCTGCGGATTTTCCGCCGCAGCGGCGAAAGCACCCCGCACCAGATCGCCCGGCAGCGCCTCCGCCACCCCCGCCTGCCCCGCCACCAACTCACCGAGCATAGCGGCCCGCGCCTGCATCCACGCCCCCACCGGCGGCTTGAAGCCCTTCTTGCGCGCATAGGCCCCGGCCTCGGGAAACGCCTTGGCCAGCCAATCCCGCAGCAAAACCTTGCCGAACCGCAGCCCGGCCTTCTCCGCATCCGGCAGCCGAAACGCGAACTTCGCCACGACAGGATCGAGGAACGGCGTGCGCCCCTCCACCCCATGCACCATCAGGCAACGATCGAGCTTGGTCAGCAAATCATTCGGCAGCCACTCCGCGACATCCGCCGCCTGGGTCGCCTGCAACACCGTCCGATCCCGTGCCACCCCCGCCTCCGCCGCATCGAGCCCGTCACGCCACCCGGAGATCGCCCCGCCAAACACCCCCTTGGTGCGCGGCTTGCGGGAAATCCAGCTCAATGGCGGCCGGCGCTTGCGATACCGGCTATAGCCGCCGAACAACTCGTCCGCCCCCTCGCCGCACAGCGTCACCTTCAACCCGCCCGCCCGCGCCGCCCGCCCGAGCATCCAGGTCGGCAGCACCGCGGCATCCGCCGTCGGATCATCAATCGCCGCCGCGATCCTTGGCGCAAACGCCCAGAAATCCGCCTCCCCCATCTCCAGCCGCTCGCATTCCGCCCGCTGCACCCCCGCCAGCCGCTCCGCCTCGCGGCTCTCATCCGCCACCCCCGCGCCCTGCCACCCCATCGTCAGCACCCGAATGCGCTGCCCGGTCAGCCTGGTCATCAACGCCAGCACCGCCGAACTATCGATGCCGCCCGACAGGAACAGCCCATACGGCACGTCCGACTGCAAATGCGCCGCCACACTATCGGCGAGCACCCGATCCAACTCCTTCAGCGCCGCCCCATGCCCGATCGGCTCCGGCTTCCCCGCCGGCAACGCCGGCACCAACGCGCGGGCCACAATCTCCCCCCGCTCCACCACCAGCGTCTCGCCCGGCAACACCCGGGAAATCCCCGGGAAAATGGTCTCAGCCCCCGTGGTAAACTTCAGTTGCAACAACTCCGCCCGCCGCCGAACATCCACCTCCCGCCGCCCAAACCCCGCCGCCAGCAACGCCTGCGGCTCCGAGGCAAACGCGAACGCCGTCTCCGTCTGCGCATAGTACAACGGCTTGATCCCAAACGGATCGCGCGTCAGCACCAGCCGCCCGCGCGTCTCGTCATGGATCGCAATCGCGAACATCCCCCGCAACCGCCGCGCGAACCCCTCCCCCTCCCGCTCATACAAAAACAGCGGCGGCTCGCAGTCCGACCGCGAACGAAACGGCGCATCCGCCATCGCCGCCCGCAGCTCCAAATTGTTGTAGATCTCCCCGTTGCTCACCAACGCCGAACCGCCCGGTGCGAAAAACGGCTGATCCCCCGTCACCAAATCAATAATCGCCAGCCGCAGCTGGATCAGCGCGGTATCCCCCCGCACCACCCGGCCCACCCCATCCGGACCGCGATGGGCTATCCCTTGGGTCAGACGATCCAGCATTGCTCCATCGGGCCGGGAGCCGTCGCGCATCACCAGCCCAGCTATTCCGCACATATCGCCCGCTCCGGGGGTTGAACCTCCGCCGTTCCTACCCCCCTGGCGCCGGGCCGCCAAGTTCGTGCTAAGCGGTTGGCGTGATGCGCATATTATTCGTGAGCTCGAATCGGATCGGCGATGCGGTGTTGTCGACCGGGTTGTTGGCGCATTTGCTGCGCACCTACCCGGAGGCGCGGTTCACGGTGGCCTGTGGTCTGGTATCCGAAGGCGTGTTCGCCCGCATGCCAGGGCTGGAGCGGCTGATCGCCTTCGACAAGCGGCCTTATGGGATGCATTGGCTCCCCCTCTGGGCGGCAACCGTGGGGACAATGTGGGACCTGGTGGTCGATCTGCGCGCCTCCGCGCTGGGTTGGCTGATCCCCACGCGGCGGCGGGTGCGGATGCGCAAAGGGAGCGGGCACAAGACGGCGCAGATCGCCGCCATCATGGGGGTGCACCCCGTCCCCTTGCCGACAGCGTGGACCGGCGCGGCCGATCGCGCGGTGGCGCAGGCGGCACTCCCGACGGGCGGCCGGATTATCGCCATCGGTCCCACCGCGAACTGGACCGGCAAGGTCTGGCCGGCCGAGCGCTTCGTGGCTCTCGCCCGCCGGCTTATGGAGCCGGGCGACCGGATTGCGGTGTTCGCCGGCCCCGGCGCCAAGGAGGCGGCGCTGGCGGCGCCGGTGCTGGCGGGGTTGGCCGATCTCGCCCCGATCGATCTCGCCGGCCGGTTGAGCCTGCCGGAAGCGGCGGCCTGTTTGCAGCGCTGCGCAATTTTCGTCGGAAATGACTCCGGGCTGATGCACCTGGCTGCGGCGGCGGGGTGCCCCACTCTGGGGCTGTTCGGGGCGCATAATGCGAGCGTGGTCGAGTATTCCCCGGCGGGGCGGCGCACCGGCGTGGTGGTGACGACGGGGGGGGAAATGCTGGGAATCTCCGTCGAGGCGGCACGAGCGGCGGCGATGGGGCTGATGGAGGGGTGATGCGGGTCGCCCATGTGATGGCGGGCGCCGTGCATGGCGGCGCGGAACTGTTCTACGAGCGGCTATGCCTGGCCCAGGCGCGGGCCGGGGATGACGTATTGCCGGTGATCCGGCGCAATCCGGCGCGGGCCGGGTTGTTGCGGGCGGGCGGCATGGCGCCGGTGGAACTCGCCTTCGGCACGGCGCTCGATTTGCTGACCCGGCCGCGGATCGCCCGGGCCTTGCGCGGCTTCGCGCCCCGGGTGGCGGTGGCCTGGATGAGCCGGGCGGCGATGCATCTGCAGCGGGGGGACTGGGTGAATGTCGGGCGGCTCGGCGGGTATTATGACCTGCGCTACTACAAGAGCTGCGACCACCTGGTGGGGAACACCAGGGGCATCGAGACCTGGCTGCGGGCGCAGGGCTGGCCGGCGGGGCGGGCGCATTATCTGCCGAATTTCGTCAATGATTTCGCTGATACCCCACCGGCGAGCGACCTTCGGTCCGGCCGGCCATTCCTGCTTGGGCTCGGGCGGCTACATACCGACAAGGGGTTCGACACGCTGATCCGCGCCCTCCCCCGTCTTCCCGGCGCCGTGCTGGCGATCGCGGGGACCGGGCCGGAGGAGGCGAACCTGCGGGCACTCGCGGCGCGCGAGGGGGTGGCGGAGCGGGTGGATTTCCTTGGCTGGCGCAAGGACGCCGGGGCGCTGTTGCGGACGGCGGATGTGTTCGTCTGCTCGTCGCGCGTCGAACCATTGGGCAACATGGTGATCGAGGCGTGGTCGGCCCGGCGGCCAGTGGTGGCGGTGGCGGCGGATGGCCCGCGGGAGTTGATCCGCGACGGGGCGGATGGGCTGGTGGTTCCGCACGAGGACCCGGCGGCGTTGGCCGCGGGGATCGGGCGGGTGATCGAGGATCGGGCGTTGGCGGAGCGGTTGGCGG